>JADFNZ010000066.1 GCA_022563135.1 Chloroflexota bacterium
CGCAGGCGGCGACTGGGCAAGCATCGTGGAGACGTTCTGGCGCGACGTGCTGCAATTGTCGCCGCCGGTCATCGGCGCACTGAAACAGTCCCCTATCTGGGATACTTCGGTCGCCGACGCCGAGGCATCAATGGAGGACTGGCGCGCGATGATGCACTACGCGTATGAACCAGAACGGTTCCGGGCGGTGCGCGTGCCGGTGCTGCTCCTTACCGGGAGCGAGAGCCCGGACGGGTTGTACCAGACGGACGATTTGAAGGCGGTGCTACCTGACGCACGTGTCGCGCAGCTCGAAGGCCAGGGTCATACGGCGATGCTGACGGCGCCCGATGCGTTCGTGCGAGAAGTGGAATCGTTCTTGCTCACCCGTTAGAGGGGAAATCGCGACCCCAAGGGGTTCGAGGCCGCGGAAATAACCGGATGCTCGGCTCCATGGCGACATTATCTTACACCCCCGCCGCTAGCATCGCACCTCTATGGCACCGGCAGCATCACGTCAAAGACATACTCCATCGCCGACCGCCTGGGCGGACGGCATCACCTCCTGCCCCGTCGCGATGCACGACCGCGACTGCGCCGCGCGCGCCCTCGGCCTGCCGGACGATCACCGCGTGGCCATTGTCCTCGCGTTCGGCTATCCAGCGTCGGAGGAGTCGCTTCACCGCGGCATCCCGCGCACGGCCCTGCCGGAGCTGGTGCACAGCGAGCGCTGGTAGCGGCCGCTCGCTGTCCGAACGCCCACGCGGTCGTCACCTGGTCTAGCTCCGGCACAGCGCGCCGCTATTCGCGTTTTTGCGGGAGCTGCCCTATACGAATCGGTATGCCGACGCCCGATATAGAAGCAGTACCCGAACGCGAGCAGACTGGTAGGAGCGCAGCGCATGTTTGAGAGGATCCTCGTCCCCGTCGATGGCACCGCAGGCTCAGAGAAGGCCGTCCCCTACGGGCTGGAGCTTGCTCTCGCGCAGGGCGCGGAAGTGGTCGTCTGCTACGTAATCACGAAGCCGCTTACCGCCAACGCTGCCGCGGAGGAGCAGGCGGCGGTGAAGTACGTCAACAAGATCGCGGAGAAGTTCCGCGCGGCCGGCGTCGTCGCGCGAGCACAGGTGCGTCATGGCGACCCGCCCATGGAGATCAACAAGGCCGCGATCGATTGGGGCATCGACGGCATCGTCATGGCGACGCGCAGCCGCCGGCGGGTCGAGAAGCTGATGCTCGGGAGCGTGGCCGACCTCGTCGTTCGCGACTCGAGCCTGCCGGTGCTGCTGGTCTCGTCGCGCCACCGGTTGAAGAAACCGCAGCGACGCCGCGCGGCCTAGCCCTGGCGCTCCTCCGCGACCGTCAGAAGTAGTTCACGCTGATACCGCCATCCACGACGAACGTCGTTCCCGTCGTCCAGGAGGCCTCATCCGAAGCGAGGTAGAGTGCCGCGTTGACGATATCCTCCGGCCTGCCGAAGCGGCCGAGCGGGATCCGGCTGAGGCGACGGTTCCTCGCCTCCTCGTCGCGCAGGAGCTCCCGCAGGAGTGGCGTCTCGATCGGGCCGGGGCAGATCGCATTCACGCGAACATGCTGCGGGCCGAACTGGACGGCCAGCGAACGGGTGAGCGCAAGGACCGCCCCCTTGCTCGCGGTGTACGCGTCCTGCGGCACCGTGCAGCCGACCAGCGCGACGAACGAGGCGACGTTCACGATCGAGCCGCCACCCGCGCGCACCATCTCCGGCACGCCGTACTTGCAGCAGAGCGAGACGCCCTTCAGGTTGACATCGATCACTCGCTGGTAGACCTCCTCGTCCATCTCTGTCACGGAGCCGTCCTCGTCCGGGAAGATGCCCGCGTTGTTGTACAGCACGTCGAGCTGTCCATACGTAGCGACCGCCCGTTCCACCCAGCCCCGCACGTCCTGCGCGCTGCGCACATCTCCCGCCTGTCCTGTGATCTCTCCGCCCTGCCCCCGCACGCGCTCCACGGTCTCCTGCAGCGCGTCCGCGGAGATATCCGTCGCGAGCACACTGGCGCCCTCGCGCGCGAAGACCTCCGCGGCCAGCCGCCCCATGCCGCTGCCCGCGCCGGTGATCAGCGCCGTCTTCCCTTCGAGACGCATCGCCTTCTCCTTCACACCTGCTCGAAGTAGCGCCGCCGCTCCCAGTCGGTCACGGCGCGTCGAAAGGCCTCCGCCTCCCAGCGGCGCATCGTGACGTAGTGCTCGACGAACTCCTCACCGAAGCATTCGCGCGCCCGCTCGCTGCCGGCGAAGCGCTCGACGGCCTCCGGCAGGGAGCGCGGCAGCGGCGGCGTCTCGACCGCGTAGGCGTCGCCTTCGATGCCAGGCGGGCATTCGAGCCCCTGCTCGATGCCGTAGAGGCCGCCGGCCAGCGATGCCGCGAACGCGAGGTAGGCGTTGACATCGGCGCCCGGCACGCGATTCTCGATACGGGCCGCTGATGGCGACCCAGCGATCGTCCGCAGCGCTGTTGTGCGGTTATCGATCCCCCACGAGACGCCGCTGGGCGCCCAGCTCCCGGCGACGTAGCGCTTGTAGGAGTTGACGTTGGGCGCGTACATCAGCATGAACTCCGGCAGCGTCGCCAGCACCCCGGCCGTGTAGGAGCGCAGCAGCTCCGAAGCGTGACTGGGCCCGTCCTGGTCCCAGAAGAGGTTGCGCGCGCCGTCCGGCGACCAGAGGCTCTGGTGCACGTGGCCGCTGCACCCGTCCAGCCGGTCGTCGTACTTCGCCATGAACGAGGGCACCACGCCGGCCCGCGCGGCGATCTCCTTGGCGCCGCTCTTGTAGAGCAGCGCGTAATCGCCCGCGGTGAGCGCGCCGGCGTAGCGCAGGTTCAACTCGTACATGCCCTCGCCGTGCTCCCGGTTGTAGCCCTCCACGGGCACGCCGAAGTCGACCATCGCGCGCCGGATGCCGCCCACCACCTCCTCGTCCAGCGACGCGTGGTGGATGCTGTAGCAGTTCAGCCCCGGGCTCAACGGCTGGAGGCCGCCGTAGTCCTTCGCCCGCAGGCTCTCCTGGTCCTCTTTGAACAGCCGCATCTCCAGCTCCACCGCCATGCGCGGCAGATAGCCCGCCGCCTGCGCCCGCTCGACGACCCGGCGCAGCACTTGGCGCGGTGAGACGGCCAGCGGGCTGCCGTCCTCGGTCGCGAAGTCGCAGATCACGGCGGCGGCGCCCTCCTCCCACGGGACGGGCCGGAACGTATCGAGGTCCGGCTGCATGATGACGTCGCCGTAGCCGGTCTGCGCGCCACCAACGGCGAGGCCTTCGATCAGCTCCTCAGCGATGTCCCAGCCGAAGATCACGCTGCACTGGGGGAAGCCCCGGCCGCGGCACCCTTCGAGGAACTGGTCAGTCAGGATGCGCTTGCCGCGGAAGACACCGTCCATATCGGCACCGCCGACTTTGACGACCTCGATCTTCCGCTCGGCGATGAGCTGCTCGACCTGCTCTAGCTCCATGCTTCGGCCCTCCTGTGGACTGCACTAGGATAGCAGAGCGTAGCTAGAGATGGACGATGGCCGTGGGCCCTGGGTCGGAGTGCGGCGGCTACGCGACCTCGGTCGCCTCCGCCCACGTCAGCGACCACTTGCGATAGAGCGCGGCGTAGTGGCCGTCCAGCGCGACGAGGTCTTCGTGGCGACCGTCCTCAATGATCCGGCCGCGGTCGACCACCAGCACGCGGTCGGCCTGCTCTGCCGTACTCAGCCGGTGCGCGACAACGAGGCTCGTGCGGCCCGCCTGCAGGCGGCGGATCGCCTCCTCCATCAGCGCCTCCGTGCCGGGGTCGAGGCTGGACGTCGCTTCGTCGAGAATGAGCACCGGCGGATCGGCGAGGAACGCCCGCGCGAGGGAGACGAACTGCTTCTCGCCGGCGGAGAGCCGTGAGCCTCGGTAGCTCACCACGGTATCGTAGCCCTCCGGCAGCGACGTGACGAAGTCGTGGACGCCGAGGCGCTGGCAGGAGCGGATCATCTCCTCCTCCGTCGCTTCAGGGCGTCCGAACTGGATGTTCTCGCGGATCGTTCCGCTGAAGAGAAAGCCCTCCTGCGGCACCATCGTCACCGCGCGGTGCAGCTCCTCGAAGCGAAGGTCGCGCAGGTCGTGGCCGTCCAGCAGCACGCGGCCCGACGTGGGGTCGTAGAGCCGCATCGAGAGCTTGGCGATCGTCGACTTGCCCGCCCCGGTCGCGCCCACGAGCGCCACGCGCTGGCCGGGCTCAATCGTCACGTCGATGTCGTGCAGGACCGGCAGCTCCGGCGCGTAGCCGAAGGTAACGCCGGAGAACTCAATGCGTCCGCGCACCGGCTGAGGCAGCGCCCGCGGCTGGGCCGCCTCTTTCACATCGGGCTCCACGGCGAGCAGGCCGAAGATCTTGTTCAGCGCGGCGAGCGCGCTCTGGAACAGGTCGTACACCTGCGAGAGCCGCTGGATCGGCTGGAAGATGAAGTCCAGATAGAAGATGAACGCCGCTACCGTCCCCACCGTGATGCCATCGCCGCCGATCACGCTTCTGCCGCCGAAGTAGAGGATGAGGCCGATGCCAATGCCGCTCAGCCATTCGATGAATGGGATGTACATCGAGGAGATGCGCACGGTGCGCACGTTCGCCTCGTAGTTCTCTTCGTTGATCGCGCCGAAGCGCTCCATGTTGTGTCCCTCGCGGGCGAACGCCTGTACCACCCGCATGCCGGCGAACGTCTCCTGCATGTGGATCAGCACGTCGGCGATGCGGTCGCGCACCACCTCGTACGCCCGCGCGGAGTAGGCGCGAAAAATCGCCGTCGCGATCACGAGCGGCGGGATGACGACGAGGCTCACGACGGAGAGCCGCCAGTCCAGCATCAGCAGGATCACCACCGTCCCTACCAGCAGCAGCACGGACTGGACGATCATCAGGAAGCCGTTGTTCAGCACGTCCGTCAGCGCCGCCATGTCCGAGGTCATCCGCGCGACGAGCCGGCCCGAGCTCTCGCGGTCGAAGAACGACATCGAGAGCCGCTGGAGGTGGGAGAAGAGGCGCATCCGCAGGTCGCGCAGGAAGTGCTGGCCCACCCACGTCACCACGTAGGTGCTGACCGCCTGGAAGATGAAGACCGCCGTGGCGAGGAAGAAGAAGATGATCGACATGACGACGAGCGTCCGGCCGTCGCCATCGATAAGACCGTTGTCGATCGCGCGCTGGATCACCAGCGGCCGCGCCAGGTTTGCGCCCGCGAAGAGCGCGATCGCGAGCGTCGCGACGACGATCGCGGGCCAGCGCGGCGCGAGCATCCTCCCCGCCTCGCGCAGGCTGTTCACCTTCGGCCGCTGCTCTCGCGCCCTGGTCATGATGCCATCGCCACCTGTCCCAGCACCTCTGCGTAGCGGGGGCTGCTGAGCATCAGCTCCGTGTGGGTGCCCATATCGGCCACTCGCCCGCCGTCAATCAGCACCACCTGGTCCGCCAGCGCGATGGTGGATAACCGGTGCGAGATGATGATCGTCGTGCGGCCCTCCATCACCTTCCTCAGCGCGTTCCTGATCTCCTCCTCCATCCGCGCGTCCACGCTGGACGTCGCGTCGTCCAGGATGAGCACGCGCGGCTGCGTGAGCACTGCCCGCGCGATGGCGATCCGCTGGCGCTGGCCGCCCGAGAGCGAGAAGCCCTGCTCGCCGACAACCGTGTCGTAGCCGTCCGGCGTCTCGTCGATGAACTCCGCCGCCTGGGCGAGGCGCGCCGCCGCCTCGATCTCCTCGTCGGTCGCGTCCAGCCGGCCATAGGCGATGTTGTTGCCGATCGCGTCCGAGAAGAGGAAGGTGTCCTCGAAGACGAGCCCGACGTTCTGCCGGAGCTCCTTCAGCTTGAGGTCGCGAACGTCCACGCCGTCGATCAGCACGCGTCCGGAGTCGACATCGTAGAAGCGCGGGAGGAGCTGCGCGACGGTCGACTTGCCGGAGCCCGTCGGCCCCACAAGCGCGACGGCTGTGCCGGCGGGAACGCGCAGCGTGAAGTTCTTGAGCACGGGACGGCCGGTGGAGTAGGAGAACGTGACGTCCTCGAAGCGGACCTCGCCGTCGCCCGGCGGGAGCGGCTGAGCGCGGGGACGCTGGCGAATGGTCGACTCCTCCTTCAGCACGTTCCAGACCCGCGCCGCGGAGGTCATCGCACGCTGGCCGGACGCCACGATCTCGCCCAGGCCCTGCACGGGCCAGACGAGCATGTTCAGGAACTGGAAGAACGCCACGAACTGGCCGGCCGTCACCTGCCCCTGCAGCACCAGCCAGCCGCCGTAGGCGAGGATGACGAGCTGGCCCATAGCGGGCAGCCAGAAAAAGAGCGGTGTATAGAGGGTGCGCAGCCACGTCACCTCCATCTGGTCGTCGTAGATCCGGTCCGCCACGGCGCGTACTTTGCCGATCTCGTGCTGCCCCCGGCCGAAGGCGCGCACCAGCCGCGCGCCCGCAATGTTCTCCTCCACCACGCTCGTCAGGTCGGCCAGGTCTTGCTGAACCCGAGCGGTCGCGGGGAAGAGTCGGTTGAAGAAGCGAATGGTGACGATCGTGACGATCGGATAGACGAACATCGCCAACAACGCCAGCACAATGTGCACCCGCGCCAGCACGACGAATGCGCCGACGGCCATCAGCAGGAAGGCCAGGTTGATGGGGATGCTGACGACAAACTGCTGCACCTCGTGCAGATCGGCGCTGCCGCGTGACATGAGCTGACCGGTCGCCGTGCGATCGTAGTAATCGAACGAGAGGCGGTTGACGCGGTTGTAGAGCGATGTCCGCAGGTCGGCCTCCACGCGATAGCTCGTGCGCATGGCGAAGAAGCGTCGCAGCGCGGCCGCCACTCCCTGGCCGGCCACGACGAGCACGATGACGATCGCCAGCACCAGCAGCAGACTGCTGTCGCCGGGCACGATCGCGCGGTCGATCGTCTCGCCGATAAGCACGGGAACGGCAAGGCGCGCACCGGTCCAGAGGAACGCAGCGAAGAGAGCGGCGCCCATAGGGAGCCACTGGCGGCGCATGTGCTGGAGGATCAGCGAAGCGCCAGCGCGAAGGTCTAGCTGTTCGTCGGACATTCGGTAACGAGCACGCAACGGGGCAAGACGATTCAGTCTAGCGGGCCCGTATCGTTCACGAAAGGGTAAGAGTGTGTCAGCGGCCGGGAGCAGCGCCCGGAAGTCTTTCAAAGGTACATTGCTAAGTATTCAAAACTGTGATCTAATGAAGGAGAGCCATGAAGCCCGTAATTGCTAAGCGGCATCTAGAGACGATAAATACCGGCTATGTCATCAATGATGCATGGGAGGAATTCGCCATCCGCCTGAAGGGCGAGGGCAAGTCGAAGAACACCGTCGCGGTCTACAAGAGCGGCGTCCTCGGCCTGGCCGACTTCCTTGAGGAGCGAGGGATGCCGACCACGGTAGAAGCGATCAGCGGGGAGCATATCGCCGAGTACATGGCGTCGCTTCAGGGTCGCTTCATGCCGGCGACATGCAAGGCCCGCTTCTCGGCCCTGAGGGTCTTCTTCGGCTGGTTGATCGGCGAGGACGAGATCAACGACTCTCCGATGCGACGGCTCAATCCGCCGCAGGTGCCCTTCCAGGTCCGCGAGGGCTTCAGCCGCGAGGAGCTGGCCGCCCTCTTCGCCACGGTCCAGGGGCGGGAGTTCCTTGCCATCCGCGACCGGGCGATCTTCGCCGTCATGCTCTCGACCGGCCTCCGCGTGGCCGAGCTCTGCTCCGTCAAGGTGGAGGACGTGGTGGGCGGCGATCACATCGTCATCAAGGGAAAGGGCGCCAAAGAGCGTGTGGTGCGGCTGGGTAACGTCGCTGCCCAGACTGTGCGGCGCTACCTACGGCGGCGTGGGGGCTCCGACGTGGCAGCGCTATTCATCGGCGTTACGAACGAGCCGTTGTCGCCCCAGGCTGTGAAGCTGATGTACGGCCGCCGGGGTGACCAGGCCGAGATCAAGAAGTGCCATCCTCACCGAATGCGCCGGACTTTCGCGTTGGACTTTCTCGACAGCGGCGGGCTGCCCGACGACTTGCGCGTCCTAATGGGGCACAGCAGCCAGCATGTCCTGCGACAATATGTCGCCGCGCGCGAGCAGGATCGGGCGCTTCGAGCGCATGAGGAACACGATCCGGCGGACAGGTTGATGAGGGAGAGGTGAGCGACACGATCGACCCGGGACTCTACAACGCACCCAGATATCGCATAACTCACATAACAGGGCGGCGGCCAGAGGTGCGTGTTTCGGCTGATGGGCGGCGCCACTACTCTCCAACCACGTGGGTTCATGCGCTATTCCATGAGTTGGTTCCAGGCATTCCTCGCGAGTTCGACCGAGACGAATTAGTCGGGCGACGAGCGTTCCATCTTCATGGATCGATTCATGTCGGTGACAAGGAAGCATTCGAGCGAAGGGCCCTCGGTGACGCGTTCATAGACGAACGCCTGAAGGTCGAAGCTGAAACTGACGGAACCTGGGTTCCGGCGAGTCTGTGGTGGTCCCGGGAGAATCCGGTGGTCCTTCAAGCCCACAAGCCTCAAGCCAAGAGCGGGGGAAGGCCGCGCCTCGTATCGCTCTCAGACGACCAGCGGCGGGCAGCAAAAGAGGCAAAGAGACTTCACGCCAAAGGTGTGACCTGGCCGTCGGTAGAGCACCGACTGAAGTATTCCCGTAAGACCCTCCTTCGTTGGATTGAGTTGTTGAACTAACCGCCCTCACCTGCGCCTAAATACCCCTGTCAAGCCCCT
>JADFNZ010000067.1:0-6723 GCA_022563135.1 Chloroflexota bacterium
TACGTCCATCTCGGCGGCATAGAATCGCCGGGGATGACGGCCAGTCTGGCGATCGCAGCGCGCGTGCGCGAGCTTCTGTCTGATCCGCAGGCCGATCATCACGTATAGCGTATACTAGGTGCAGGACAGAGAGGGTGAAGGAGGGCACAGATGCAGGACCGCTACGACGGCAAGCTCACTATCGAGATTCGCTACTGCGTCGTCTGAGGCTACTTGCCGCTGGCCGCCTGGATGGCGACCGAGATCTGGCACGAGTTCGGCAACGAAGCTCCCGTGACGATCATCCCCGTTGGTGAGGGCCGCCTTGAAGTGACCGCCAACGGTGAGACGCTCTTCGACCGGAAGGCTGAGGGAGGGGTCTATCCTGAGATGAAGCGGGTACGCGCGATCAAGGCGCTGATCAAGGAGCGGCTGGCCGCCGGCGTCACCGCCTAGCGACTTTGCCGCCGCGTTAGTACTTGGAGACGTTGAGGTCTTCGATCTTCCCTTCGACCAGGTAGACGACGCGCTCGCTGATATTGGTCACTCTGTCGGCGATGCGCTCCAGGTTGTGCGCCACCCACATCAGATGGGTGGCGCGCTCGATCGTGCTCGGGTCGTTCGCCATGTAGGTGAGGAGCTCGTGGTAGACCTGTTCGTAGAGGGCGTCCACCTCGTCGTCCTGGTTGCAGATGGCGCGCGCGCGGGCCGCGTCCCTCTCTCTGAACGCGTCCAGGCTCGCCATCAGCATATTGATGGCGAGTTCCGCCATCTTCGGAATGTCGACGTAGGGCTTGAGCGGCTGCTCTTCCGCCTCCATGATCGCAACCCTCGCGATACCCTCGGCGTGATCGCCCATGCGCTCGAGGTCGACGATAATGTGCAGCACGGCGACGATGGTGCGGAGGTCGCTCGCGAGCGGTTGCTGCGTCGCCATGATCTCGAGGCATTTCTCCTCGATCTCGTAGCGTTTGTCGTTGACCTTCAGATCGTCTGCGACGACCTGTTCGGCAAGCGGCAGGTTCCGCTCTCGAAGCGCCTGAACGCTCAGCTCGATGGCCTCCTTAACCATCCCGGCGAGCGCGAGCATCTCCTCCTGGATCTCGGCAAGCTGCTGATCGAAGGCGGTGCGCGTCATCCGCTACCTCTCATCATCCGAAACGGCCCGTGATGTAGTCCTCAGTACGTTGCTCCTTAGGATTCGTGAAGACCTCGTTCGTGCGGCCGTACTCGATCAGCTCTCCGGCGCGCCGTTCATCCATCATCATCACTGCGGTGAAGTCCGCCACCCGGGCGGCCTGCTGCATGTTATGGGTGACGATCACGATGCTGTAGTCCTTGGCCAGCTCCCGCATCAGGTCTTCGATCTTGAGCGTGGCGACCGGATCGAGAGCGCTGCACGGCTCGTCCATCAAGATTACCTCAGGCTCGATGGCGAGCGCTCTGGCGATGCAGAGGCGCTGCTGCTCACCGCCGGAGAGGGTGAGGGCGTTTTGGTTCAGTTTGTCCTTCACGTCGTCCCAGAGCGCAGCCTGGCGTATGGAGCGCTCGACGATTTCATCGAGCTTACCACCGTAGCCGTTGATGCGTGCGCCGAAGGCGACGTTCTCGTAGATCGACTTGGGGAAAGGGTTGGGCTTCTGGAAGACCATGCCGATCCGCCGCCGCACGTCGACCGGGTCGACGCCTCTGGCGTAGATCGGTTCGCCGTGGAAGAGAACCTCACCCTCCACGCGAAAGCCTGGAGTGAGGTCGTTCATGCGGTTGAGGCAACGTAGGAAGGTGCTCTTGCCGCAGCCGGACGGCCCAATGATCGCGCTGATCCGCTGGCCGGGGACGCGGATGCTGATCTCATGGAGCGCGCGAAAGTCGCCGTACCAGGTGCTCAGGCCGCGCGTTTCGACGACGATACGGTCCTGCCCGGTCTCCTGCGTGCCCTCAGGCTCGCGATCCTTCGGCTGTACGGGAAGGCGATTGATGAGAACCTCCGGCGCTTGCATCTGTTCCTGAACCATTATCTACCGGCCAGACCTCGCTTGGAAGCGGTTACGCAGAAGAATTGCGATCGCATTCATTACCAGCATCACCGCGAGCAGCACCAGGATAGCGGCTGCGGCGTTTTCCTGGAACTCCGCCTGCGGGCGGGAGGTCCAGTTGAAGATCTGCATCGGCAGCACGGTAAAGCGATCGAGCGGCCCGCTGGGTGCGAACGGCACGAAGAGGAGCGCGCCGATCATGATCAGTGGCGCCGTCTCGCCGATGGCGCGCGAGAGCGCGAGGATGACACCGGTCAGAATCCCGGGCAGCGCGGCGGGTATCACCTGTCGCGATACCATCTGCCAGCGCGATGCGCCGAGGGCGTACGCCGCCTCCCGGATCGTGGCCGGCACCGCGCGCAGCGCCTCCTGCGAGGCGACGATGATGATCGGCAGGACCAGCAGCGCCATCGTGAGCGCGCCGGCCAGCACGCTCCGCTCCAGGGAGATCGTCCGCACGAAGAGGGCTAACCCGAGGATGCCATACACGATCGATGGGACGCCGGCCAGGTTCGCGATGTTCGTCTGGATGATGCGCGTCACCCAGGTTCGTGGCGCGTACTCCTCCAGGTAGATAGCAGCGCCCACGCCGATCGGGATCGCGAACGCCGCGGTCAGACCGATCATCCAGATCGTCCCCCAGAGCGCGGCGCGAACGCCGGCCTGTTCCGGGCGGCGCGAGGGGAAGCTGGTGATGAAATCCCAGCCGAGCCGGCCAAACCCATCCCGGCCTACGTCGATGAGGAGTAAGGCGAGCGCCGCGATGCCGACCCCTGTCGCGGCGATGCAGACGACGGCAAAACCGAATGCCGCTGCCTTGCGCAGGGCCAGCCGCCTGGCGAACGCAGCGTCCGTTGGCGGAGATGCCGCGGTCATTCGTACACCTCGCGGAACCGTTGCAGGAGGTACTGGCTGACGACGTTCATCACCAGCGTGAGGACGAAGAGCGCCAGGGCCACCGCGAAGATCGTCTTGAACTCGATGCTGCCCTGGGGCGTGTCCCCCAGACTTACCTGCACGATGTAAGCGGTCATCGTCTGGATGCTGTCGAGCGGGTTCCAGGTAAGATTGGGCGTGGCGCCGGCCGCGAGCGTCACGATCATCGTCTCGCCGATGGCGCGAGAGATCGCCAGGATGAACGAGGCGACGATGCCGGAGAGGGCCGCCGGCACGACCACGCGCACCGCAACCTCGAACTTCGTCGAGCCGAGCGCGTACGCGGCCTCGCGCAGGCTGCGTGGCACCGCACTCATGGCGTCCTCGCTGAGTGAGGAGACCATCGGGATGATCAGGATGCCGACGGCGATGGCAGCGGCCGCCGCGTTGAAGATCTTCGTGCCCGGGAAGAGCACCTGGATCACGTCCTGCGAGAGGAAGGTCAGCGCGAAAAAGCCGAGCACCACGGTTGGGATGCCGGCGAGAACCTCGAGCGTGGGCTTGATGATCGAGCGAAGCCACGATGGCGCGTACTCGCTCAGAAAGATCGCCGTGGCCAGCCCCGTCGGGAGGGCGATGACCGCCGCGCCGAGCGCGACCAGCAGCGTGCCGCCGAGCAGGGGCAGAATGCCAAACTGACCGACGCCGGGGAACCATTTCGTGCCGGTGAGGAACTCAATGAGCGAGACCTCCTGGAAGAACCCGGACGATTCTCGCAGCAGCGTGAAGATGATCGCGCCCGTCGTGAAAAGAGAGATGAAGGCGCAGAGGAAGAGCAGGCCGTGGATCGCCCCCTCCCGGATACGCCGTATGCGCACGCGGCTCGAGGGTTGCCCGCGAAGGCCCGCGCTCATGGGATCTTCGCCAGCCCCGCTTCGTAGACGGCCGCAGGCGCCTCTACGTAGCCGACCTCGACAGCCAGGGCTGGCGCCTCCGTCAGGTAGAAGCGCATGAAGCTCGCGACCTCCGGCCGCTCTAGCGCGTCCTGCCGCACGTAGACGAAGAGCGGGCGCGAGAGCGGGGCGTATGAGCCGTCCGCGATCGTCTCGCGGGAGGGCGCGACGCAGCCGGCGCCGCCATCGACGGCCACCAGCCGCAGCCGCTCTGCGTTCTGGTCGAAGAAGGCGAAGCCGAAGTAGCCGAGCGCATCTCTATCGCCTGCGATGCCCAGGACGAGAACGTTATCGTCCGCGCTCGCCGTGTAGTCCGGGCGGCTGGCGTCCTCCTCACCCACGACCGTCTCCGTGAAGAAGTCGAACGTGCCAGAGTCGGCGTCGGGCCCATAGAGCGTGAGCGACTTGTCCGGCCACTCCGGGCGCACGTCGCTCCAGTTGTCGATATCGCTCCCCGGCTCCCAGATGCGGGCGAGCTCCTCAATAGTGAGGCAGTCGACGAAGTCGTTGTCGGGGTTGACCACGACCGTGAGTCCGTCGAACGCGACCTGGAACTCCACCGGGACGACGCCCTTCTCCGCGCACCTCTCAAGCTCGGACGGCTTGATCGGACGGGACGCGTCGTTGAAGTCGATCTCGCCGTTGCAGAACTTCTGGAACCCGCCGCCGGTGCCCGAGATGCCGACCAAGACCGCGATGCGATCTCTCCGCCCGATCTCGGAGAAGGTGAACTCCTCTGCGACCGCTTCCGTAATGGGGAAGACAGTGCTAGAGCCGTCCCCTTCGACCAGGACTACTGAGCCACAAGCCGCGACGACGACTGAAACGAGGAGCACGAGCGGAATGAAGACGGTGAATGCGGTCAGTCTGGGAAGCGCCCGCATCCTCTTCAGGACTGCCACTCCTCAGAGATAGCAAGAGACGCCCCAACGGGCGTCATCTTTCGCGTTGCCACTATTCTGGCCGGGAGAGCTAGGTTATCTCTCACCCTTCCTGCAACGTATCATGGCGATCCCTATAGATCAATACTCTCCAGCCGAAGCCGATGAGGTTCCTGAATGGAACGGCCTGCCTGCTGCCTGGCCGAGCCCGCGTACCACTACGCGACCAGCGATTTGGCCGTCTGGGCGCTCTCGCTCAGCGGGCCTTCGCTGTGGTCGTAGCGCTCGCCGTAGACGCGGGCGTAGGCCCGGTCCACGACAAGCTCAATGCCCTCCAGACGGCCGGCGCGCTGCCGGCGCCGGTGCGCCCACAGCGCTTCCAGTGTGCGACTGATCTCCTGGATGCGTGCGATGGCCTGACGGTCGCCGTGGCGGCCATTTGCGGTCTCCCTGTACAAGATCGAGCGCTCGGCTGAAAGCTGATCGATCTGATCACTGAGGTCCGTGTTCATGGCTGCATCTCTCCGTTTCACAGTGAAGGGTACCCGTTACGGTATGTGCCATTAGGATAGGGTCTGCGGGAAACGGACGGCGGTGAGCTACATTACCAGCTAGGGTCGCGGGGTTTCGCTAGCGGTGGATGTGGAGCGGCATGTGGATGAGGCCAGGTTCCATCTGGCCGTTCGTCCCGCCGTAGGCCCGCAGAAGCTCCTCACCGAAACGTTCGCCCTCCTCGAGGAGCCGGTCCACGGCGGCGAGGTTGCTCAGCGTTCGCGACGATTCGATGCCGGGCTGGACGAGCGTGATGCGGGCGCGCGGCGCGAGCAGGCGCATCTCGCGCTCGACGCGCACCCTCTGGATCACATCGAGCGTCTGCATCCACAGGCCGACCATCGTGTTCGGCCGCTGCCCGTCGATGCAGCGGGAGAGGTCGATGGCGAGAATCTCGGTCGCGCCGAGGTCAAGCGCTGTTTCCAGATCAAGGTTCGCGAGGACACCGCCGTCGACGTACATGTCGCCGTCGATCTCCACCGGGCAGAAGATGCCGGGGAGGGCGGTGGAGGCGAGCACCGCCCGAGAGACGGGCCCCTCGTGGAAGACCTGCTTGCGCCCCTTGCTCAGGTTCGTCGTCGTGATGTAAAGTGGCACTTCTGTGCCGGAGAAGTCGTCGATCGGAGCGTGCTCCTCGTTCAGCTCGGTGAGGAGGTCGCTGTTGAACAGGCAGAGCTTCTGGGAGAGGACCTGGTAGGCGATCCGAAGCGGGTTGAAGAGGAAGAGGCTGCGATCGCACAGGTCATGCCAGATACTGACCAGGCGATCTGCGCCCTCCTCGTCCGGCTGGAAGGAGAGGAAGGCGCCGTTCAATGCGCCAGCGCTCGTCCCGATGATGATGGACGGCCGGTACGGCGTGCGCAGCAGCGCGCGCAGAATGCTGGCCTGCATGGCGCCCAGCACGCCGCCGCCGCTGAGCACCAGCGCTCGGACGGGACGCGACTTCGTTGGGCGCGTACCTGCGCCCTGCTTGTGGCTCATCGCATCCCGCTGTGTCTCGTCTGCTACGCGAAGGCCGCGTAGACGCCGCCCACAATAGCGCCATACATGAGGTGCAGCATGACGAAGCCCATCGCGGTAAGCGGCGGGTAGCTCAGCGCGAAGAACCCGGGCGGGTCAAGCAGCTCCTCGTCCGGCCCCGGCGTCCCGCCGACCATAGCCAGGACGAGCTTGGGCCGCGATGCCTTCAGGCGCGGATGCATCAGCGGCATCATGCCCAGCATCATGCCGGTGATCATTGCGTGGACGAGGCCGAAAAGGACACCAAGGCCGATGCCGGCGCCGACCGAATCGACATCGATGCCTGCCAGGATGGCGCCGTGGATCAGCCCGAACCCAACGCTCATCATGCCGTGCATCATGAACCCTACGACATACGCCGTAACGCCCACCGGGACGAACATCGTACCGAGCAGGAGCAGCAGGTTCATCTTCATCTGCTTCGGC
>JADFNZ010000067.1:6778-8748 GCA_022563135.1 Chloroflexota bacterium
ATCATGAAAAGCATCGGGTAGAGCACACCGATCATGGCCGCGCCGCCGATGAGCCCTCCAATGATTGCGCCTTCGAAACTCATGGCAATTCCTCCTTCGCTACCAGCGTAATGCCGTCGGTTCGTACACTTGTGTGATCTGCTTTACATTTGGCGATGGCCAGCGGCGTTTTCCGAGGCGACTACTATATCACGCTTTGCGCCACGCCCGCAGGATATTCGCGTCGTGCGGGAATGCGAGCGGAGGGAGCGCGTCAGGGGAGAAGTAGCGTACGTCCTGGCACTCCACGCCTACCCGGACGCGGCCGCGAGTCACACGGCCGGCGAAGGCGATGAAGATCACCCGTTCGCCCGGGGTGGAGTAGGCGCCGAGGAGGCGTGTGATCCTCACGTCGAGGCCGGTCTCCTCCTTCGCCTCGCGGATCGCCGCCGCCTCAAGAGCCTCGCCCGCGTCGACATAGCCTGAGGGGAACGACCACTCGCCGAGGTGCGGCTCCAGGTTGCGCCGCACTAGCAGGATGCGCCCCTGCCGCTGGGCAACGACGCCCACCGCTACCTTCGGGTCGTCGAAGTGGATGTGGCCGCACTGGGGACAGACGCGTCGCTTCTGGCCGAAGCGCAGCCGGCGCCGCAGGGCCGAACCGCACTGAGAGCAGAAGCGCGCGGCCATGACCCGCGGGGCTAGCGCACGAGGCTGACGCGGCGGAAGCGCTCCGTGTATTTGCCGTCCTCGCCCTTCCAGCGCTCCCGCACGAACTTGAGGAACTCATCACCTTCGCCGAACTGGCTGTGATGGCAGAGTAGCGCCTGGATCTTCGTCTCGACGACGTCGGAGATGTCGACGGCGAAATTCGCCTGTTCGGAGCCCCAGATGAAGATCTCCTTCACCTTGTGCGTCTCCAGCCCGGCCTCGAGATGCTCGGGGAAGTTCAGTCGATCGCGGGCGGTCGGGTACACGGCGTCGACGGCGATGAGGCCGGCCGCACGGTGGTCGGAGTGGTTGATGAAGCTGTTGCGGATGATGAGCTGGGTCGCGTCGTGCGTGAAGATGGCGTACGGCTTAAGCTCGCGGATGACGCGCACTACATCTCCCAGGAGCTGACGGCTGTACGTGAGCTCGCCGTCGACGTAACCGTCGAGAAAGAGGACATCCTTCACGCCCAGCACGTCGCCGGCGGCCTTCTGCTCCTTGCGCCGCATCGGCACGAGCCGGTCCGGCGTGAGCGAGGGGTCCTCCGTGCCTTTCGAGCCGTCGGTGCAGACGAGGTAGTAGAACTCCCAGCCCTCCTGCGACCAGAGGTGCGCCGTGCCCGCGCAGCCGAAGTCGGCGTCGTCCGGGTGGGCGGCGATGGCGAGGGCGACCTTCGGGTGGTCGCCGGTGTCCGGCGGCCCTTCAGGGACGGGCGACGAGTAGGTGTTCTCTAGATTCGACGTCACGGAGCGCTCCTTCTACGGAATGTTGTGTCATTCTAGCATGGAGAAGAGCCAACGCCCGCTACCCGTCTCCGCCCAGCAGCTTCTTCGCCAGCGCGAGGCCGGCGTCGAGGCTCGACGCGTTGCGCCCGCCAGCGGTGGCGGAGTCCGGCCGACCGCCGCCGCCAGCGCCCATCTCCTTGCCGAGCCGCTTGGCGAGCTTGCCCGCGTTGAGGCCGGCTTCCACCCGGTCGTCAGTTAACATAATGGCGATGGCGGGTTTACCGTCGATCACTGTGCCCAGTGCGATGGCCGCCGACTTCGCGCGCTGACGCAAGGCGTCACCCAGCTCACGGAGGGCGGTTGCATCCGCGTCGTCGATGCGCTCGACGATGACGTACGCGCCGTCGCGCTTCTCGGCGCGCGCGAGCACGTCTGCTAGGTCGGGTAGGGTAGAGGGCGCGGCCTGCTGGCGGGCCTTCGCTCGTTCCTGAAGCTCGCGGATGCGCTCCGGCAGCTCCGCAGGCGGCACGCTGTACTCGCGCGCGAGCTCGTCCA
>JADFNZ010000068.1 GCA_022563135.1 Chloroflexota bacterium
CTAGGATCAGCGCTCTGGTCTCGTCATCGATACTCGCGTCGCGCACGTCCTGCAGAGCGCGTTCCTGCGAGACCAGAGGAAAATCGCTCCCGAAGAGGATCTTGTCAGCGCCGATCAGGTCGGCCACGCGTGCGTAGACCTCCGGCTCGTAGAGGAGCGCCGTGGCCGCGGTATCGACATAGGTGCGGGCCATCGCCTCGCGTACCTCTGGCATGAGAGCGTAGAACGGGAGGCCACCGCCCCAATGCGCGGCGATCACGTTCACGCCAGGGAAGTCGGCGATAAAGCGGTAGAGCTGGTCGAGCGGCAACCCGCTCTTGCCGGGGTAGACGTGGCCTGCTGGCTCGCTGGCGTGGAACAGGAGCGTCAGGTCGTAGGCGTCCGAGCCCCAAGCGAGTAGGTCCGCCTCCTCGCTATCGATGAGGCGGTAGCCCTGCTGCTCCGGCCGCAGCTCGCCGAGGCCGATCGCGCCCTTCGCGGCGTACCGCTTGAGCGCGTCGCGCGTCTCTTCGTGTGAGGGCTGGACGATGACGAACGGCAGGATGCGGCCGCCGCTCCCGGCCGCCGCTTCCAGCAGATAGTCGCTGTGCCGCCGGCAGAGCTCCGCGTCCCGCCAGGCGAAGCCGCAGGCGACGCTCCGGTCGACGCCGGCCTCGTCCATCGACGCGAGCAGCTCCTCCGCCGTCGCGATGCGCGCGTCCGCCCGGCTGTAGAGCTCGCGAAAGCCCTCGTCTTGGCGGAGGAACGCGTCGCGTTGGTCGCGCACCTCCGGGGGAAAGATGTGCGTGTGGATATCGATGATCACGGGCCAATGGTAGCGCATGACCTCGCCGGCGGGGGCGAACCCTTGACACCCGCGTCGAGAGGCGTATGCTGGCATCGTTTGAGAACGAGTACCGCGAGAGAAAAACGAGTATGGAATCGACCCGCCCGCCGGGTAGCAAACGCCCGCTCTTCGCGATGCTGGCGGCCTTCGCCTGGCTCGCAGCGCTTTTCGTGTTCGTTCTGCCGGCGTCACCGCCGCACGCGGTGGCCGTCGCCTGCGACCCGGGCCGGCCCCACGACGCGGGGACCTTCGACCTCTCGATCGAGTCGGGCGGCGTCAGCAGAGACTATCTGCTGCACGTGCCGGCCTCCTACACCGGCGACGAGACGGTACCGCTCGTGCTCAACTTCCACGGATTGGGTCCCAACGCCACTGACCAGGCGAACCTCAGCAACCTGCCCGCTAAGGCGGATGTGGAGGGTTTCATCGTCGTCGGTTCGCAGGGCCTCGGCTCCACGCTGATCCCGACTGCGCATTGGAACGTCGTCCTGGCGCCGACCTCTATCGGCGAGGCCGATGACCTCGGCTTTGTCATCGATCTCCTGGACGCGCTGGAGGCGGAGCTCTGCATCGATCCGGAACACGTCTTTGTGGCGGGCATGTCGAACGGCGCGGAGATGGCGTCGCGCCTCGCCTGCAGCCTCTCTCACCGGATCGCGGCCGTCGCGCCGGTCGCCGGCGTCTACTTTCCGCCATTGTCCGCGGAGATCCCGGAAGCGCCGGGCTGCCCGGACACGGCCGGGCCTGTTTCGATCATCGCCTTCCACGGCGACGCCGACACCATCGTGCCGTTCAACGGAGGGATGGGCGACCTGGAGGGGATCCAGCTTACCTTCCGTGACATCGACGACGTGATCATGCCGGAATGGGCGGCGAATAACGGCTGCCGGACTACCCCCGAGGAGCAGCAGGTGACCGAGCATGTGCGTCTCCTGCGGTATCCGGGCTGCGACCAGGGCGCGGGGCTGGAGCTCTACGTGGTCGCAGGCGGCCGCCACCAGTGGCCGGGCGCCGAGGACTTCCCTCAGCCGGATGCAGCCGACGAGATCAGCGCGACTGACCTGATGTGGGACTTCTTCCAGGCGCACCCGCTCGTCGAGCCGCCACCTGCCACTGCAACGCCCGCGCCAGCGGACGAAGGCATCGCCGCACCGGAGACCGGCGGCGGAGGAGGCTCAGACTTCCCCAGCGCCGCCCTCTGGGTCGTAGGCGGCCTCGCCGCGGCGTTGATGGCCGCCACTAGCCTCACGCTCTTCTTCGCGAAGCGCGCACGCTAGCGGCTGCGTCTCGCCGCGCCGGTTCTGCAGGACCGCGGAGGCGGCCGGCTACACGCCGGCGTAGGAGTGGAGTCCGTCCACCCAGAGGTTGACGACGAAGTAGCTGAACATCATCGCCACGAAGCCGCCGATCAGCAGCCACGCCGCGGGCCGGCCTCGCCAACCGCGCAGGTTTCGAGCGTGGAGATAGCCGCCGTACATGAGCCAGATGATCAGCGCCGAGGTCTCTTTCGGGTCCCAGCCCCAGTAGCGGCTCCACGCCTGGTGCGCCCAGAACGCGCCCAAAGCTAACCCCAGCGTCAGCAGCGGAAAGCCGACGAGGACAGCGCGATGGCCGATCTCATCGAGCGATTCGCTATCCGGCAGCCTCGCGAAGCGCCGACGCCGGCCGCCGCCCTGCACGAGATAGAGCGCCGCAGCCCCGAAAGAGACGGAGAGCACCGCATACGAGAGCATCATAGAGGCGACGTGAGCTCCGAGGATGCGGTTCGACTGGAGCGCGGGCACGAGCGGCTGCACGCCGGAAGGGAAGAAGAGGAGCGCAATGATGAAGAGCGCCAGCGCCACGGGCAAGACGAACACTCCCGCAGTCTGCTCAGCGTCGCGCGCGCGAAAGCGCCACTCGAAGAGCGCGTAGCTCGCCAGGATCCCCCAGCCAAAGCCAACCGTAAACTCCCACATGTTGGCGTAGGGCGGGTGTCCGCTCGCCACCCAGCGGCCCGCCAGCGACGCCGTGAGCGCGGCGACGGCCAGCCATGTGGCGGCTGAGGCGGCGGAAGGGAGCCACGCCGGCGGCCCGCCGCGCGCGGTCACCGTGATCGACGAACCGACTCCGGCGGCGGCGCCCGCGTAGGACACGCGAGGCCAGAGCGGCGCAGCGAGGTACGCGGCTGATGCGACGGCCGTAAGCGCCACGCCGACGAGAAAGGCGCTGAACGAGAGCTGTTCTGCGTCCATTTTTAGCGCGGGGCCTGGGCGGGCTGGCCCTCCGGCGCCTGCTGCTCAGCCCCGGGGGGCTGCTGCTGGCGCGCCGACCGCCGTATCCTCACCCACTTGAACCGCTCGACGAGCTGGCCGCGGCCGGCCCGCTTCATCCGCTCCTGCCAGACCTTCCGCATCTCCTCCGGGCTGCGGCCGCCGATCTGGCTGCGATGACAGATCACCGCTTCCAGCTTCGTCTCCAAGTAGTCGCTCACATCGACAACGTAGTCTGGGTCGTCGCTACCGGCGAGGAGGAGCTCGTTTACCTGGTGCGCGTCCAAGCCATCATCTCTGTCGGCGGGATAGTAGAGGTGGTCGCGCACGGCCGGGTAGACGGCGTCGCGCACCGCGATGCCGACGGCGCGATGGTCTGAGTGGTTGAAGCCGCCGCGAAACCCGTCCCACGTGAGCACTACGTCGGGCCGGTACTGGCGCAGCAGGTGTACTACCTCGCCGCGCAGCTCCTCATCAGCCCGCAGGAAGCCGTCCGGATGGCCGAGGAAGATCACCTCTTTCACGCCCAACACCCGGCAGGCATCGCGCTGCTCCTGCTCCCGCAGGGCTGCCAGCTCCTGGTGCGAGAGCTCCGGGTCATGCGTGCCCTTGTCGCCGCTCGTGGCGAGCACGTAGTAGACGGTCCAGCCCTGCGCGCACCACTTCGCGACGGTACCCCCGCAGACGAACTCGGCGTCGTCCGGGTGGGCGACGATCACCATCGCGGTCAGCGGCCCGTCCTTGCCCAGCTCGACTTGGGGCTCCGTGCGGCGCCAGGGCGGCCAGCGCAAGAGCTTAGCGAAGTTCGGCATGCTTACTCGCGCGAGGCTTCCGCCGCTGCCGGCGCGCGCTCGATAACGTCGCGGTAGAGGCCAAGCACCGCCTCGGCGACGTTGCCCCAGCGGTAGCGCTCTACGTCGGCGCGCGCGGTCTTGCCAAAGGCGCGCCGCAGCTCCTCGTTGCCCAGGAGAAGCTCTAGCCGCTCGGCGAAGGGCTCCGGGCAGCGCCACGGGATGAGATACCCCGTTTCGCCGTCCCGAACGGTCCCGGCGAGGCCACCAACGCGGGACGCGACGACCGGCGTGCCGCAGGCCATCGCCTCCAGCGCCACCAGGCCAAAGCTCTCGTAGAAGGACGGCATGACGCAGACATCGGCGGCGCTGTAGTAGAGCGGCAGCTTCTCGTGATCGACAGCGCCGAGGAAGTTGACGCGCTCCGCGATCCCCAACTCCGAGGCGAGGTCCTGCAGGTGCGCCACCTCGCTCTCCTGCCCTTGGGCTGCGCTGTCGCCCCCGACGACGAGCACGAAGCAGTCCGAGTCGGTCTCGATCTGGGCGGCGGCGCCCAGCAGAATATCGACGCCCTTGAGCGGCTCCACGCGCCCGACGAAGAGCAGAATGCGGTCACCGTCGCGCAGGCCAAGCCGTCGCCGCGCTTCCTCCTTATCAACCGGCTGAAAGAGGTCCAAGTTCACCCCGCAGGGGACGATGGCGATCCGGTCCGGCTCCGCTCCGTAGAGACGCACGAGGAGCTGCTGCTCGTCCTTGCTGGAGACGACGATACGCTCCGCGCGCTGCACCACGTCGCGCTCGCCTGCGATGCGCGGCGCGGGCTCGTGCTCGCTGATGCGCGACCGGTTCTTCACCTCGCCCAGCGTGTGGAACATGGCGAGGTGGGGCACGCCCCACGTCTCCTTCAGCCGCTCCGCCGCGACGCCGGAGAGCCAGTAATGGCTGTGCAGCACATCGTAGCTGTCGCTCTCCTCCGCTGCGTGGGCGCGAACGCCGGCGACGAATTCGTCCAGGTAGGCCGGCAGCTCTTCCTTCGCCACCGCCTCCGCCGGACCGGCGTCGATGTGAATCAGCCGCGCGTGCCCTTCCCCGTTGCCAGCGATTGGAACGATGCGGCGCGCGTCAGGGTCCGCGCGCCGGGTGAAAACGTCGACGCTGTGGCCGCGCTCCGCCAGCTCCCGCGCAAGCTCCCGCACATACACGTTCAAGCCGCCCATCTCGCGGGTACCAAGCGCCGCAAGCGGTGAGGTATGGTAGCTGATGACGGCAATGCGATACATTGGTCTCTGTCTCAGCGCGATTAGCTCACGCGTCGCGGGCGCTCATGCGCGCCGGACGACGCAACGATAGATCGTGCGGTCCTCTCCACCTAGACGGTACTTGTACGGCTCGTGGCCGCGCAGCATATCGACGTAGCGGTGGCCGGTATCGATGGCGTCGCGAATGCAGAGCGCCTTCGACGCGAAGCCGACGCCGAGTTGCCCGTACTCCGGATCGTACCCACTATTGTAAAGCATCAGCTGCCCGCCCAGATCGAAGCACAGGATGGAGGCGACCGTCTTTCTGTCCAGCTCCAGCTCGAAGAGGCGCAGCAGCCCCTTCTGAGACAGCGCCTCTACCATGACATGGAAGAAGCGGCCCATCTGCTCCGTCATGAAGGCCGCCTTGTCCGGCCGGCTTTCGACCATGAAGCGCAGCAGCGTCGGCAGGCGAATCGTCACCTCCTCCGGCCTCGTATAGGCCCGGAACTCAACCTCGCCCGCCTCTTCCAGCCGGCGGAGCTTCCGCCGGAGTTCGTGCCGGTCTTTCTTAGAGAGCGACGCAACAAACGCGTCCCAGCTTTCCGCCAGCGCAATCCGCGGCGCGACCGCCTCTTTTTCGCGCTCGACGGTGAGACCCGCCGCCTCGGCAGCCGCGGGCAGCTCGGCTAGCGTGGGAGAATCACCGCGCAGGCCGCGCAGCTCCAGCTCCGTCCACGATTCGTTCGCGAGCTCCCCGAGCAGGGCCGAGAGAAACGCCTGCGTGCGCTCCGGCGGAACGACGACGTCCATAAAGTCGCAGATCGAATAGTGGCCGACCAGCGCCAGCCGATCGTCCTCGCGTAGCAGCGGCGCGACGCCGACCAGCGCGCCTTCATCCCGTACGGCGTAGATGAACGGCTCGCGGCCGTTCGCGAACTCGGTCAGCCAGACGCGCTGCCAGGCCGGGTGGACGAACGGCACGGGTTCGGGCAGGTGCCCAACGAGCTCCTCCCACTCCGGCTCGAGGGCGTCCAGCTCCTCGCGTGTGACTGTTAGGGTCATTCGATTACGAGGCCCGCAGGAAGAATGCGCGGTCGATGACGAATGTTGGATCTGTAGACATACGCTCCTACCTGTTCCATCCTCATCGATCGGGGTCGCTAAGTGTGTGATTTACCTCACCAAACCCGTGGCCGCTTTAGTCTAGCAGCCGCTTAGAAAGGGAATCAAGCGACCGCCCTGCGTCCGTCCGACGACGCCTACTCGTTCTTTGCTTCGCCGTGCTGCTTGCGCAGTTCGGTCTTGAGGATCTTGCCCAGCGGGTTGCGCGGCAGCTCATCGACGAAGGCGATGTAGGCGGGCGCCTTGTAGCTCGCGAGGTGCTCCTTGCTATAGACGACGATCTCGTCCGGCGTCACCTCGCCACCCTCGGACAGCACCACCACCGCCTTCACCACCTCGCCCCACTCCGCGTCCGGCACGCCGATCACCGCAGCCTCGGCGATCGCGGGGTGCGACTCGAGCACGTCCTCGATCTCGCCCGCCGAGATGTTCTCCCCGCCGCGGATGATCAGGTCCTTTTTGCGGCCGGTGATGAAGAGGTAGCCGTCCTCGTCCAGGTAGCCGACATCGCCGGTGTAGAGCCAGCCGTCCACGATCGCCTCGGCGGTCTCGGCGGCCTGCTTGTGGTAGCCACGCATCACGCGCGACGCAGCGACACAGATCTCCCCCTCCTCGCCGGCCGCCAGCGTCTCGTTCTGGTCGTCCATGATCGCGATCGTTACGTCGTCCATCGCGCGGCCGACGGAGCGCAGGCGGCGCAGCATCCTCTCGCGCTCGGCGCCCTCCTCGTTGGGGATCCGGTGGTCGTCCGGGCCCAGGTAGGTGAGCGTGGAGGTGCTCTCCGTCTGGCCATAGGCGTTCATCAGGTCGCACTCGAAGACATCGCAGGCCCGCCGCACCACCTCGTACGGCATCGGCGCCGCGCCGTAGGTGACCAGCTTGAGCGAGCTGAGGTCGGTCTCGCCGAACTGCGGATGCTCCATGATGCGCTTGAGCATCGTCGGCACGACGAAGCTGTGCGTCACATTCTCGTCCTGCACGGTCTTCAGCCACAGCCCCGGTTCGAACTGGGGCAAGATCGCCAGCGTGCGGCCGCCCCAGATGCTCGACATGATCGCCGTCGCCCCGGCGACGTGGTGGAGCGGCACCGACAGCATCGTCACGTCGCGCTCCGCCGCCGGGTCCGCCGGGTTCATCGTGTTCATGACGTAGACGGAGAGGGCGAGGTAGGTGAGGACGACGCCCTTCGGCAACGCGGTGGTGCCGCTCGTGTACATCAGGATCGACGCGTCGTTCTCGTCGATCTCGGCGAACAGCTCGTCGTCCGGCGCGCCCGCCAGCAGATCGCCGTAGCCGCGCATGCCCGTCTGCGCCGACTCATAGCAGACGTACGCGCGCACGCCGCCGAACTTGGGCCGGAGCTGCGCGACGAGGTCGAGGTAGCGCTCGCCGACGAAGAGCACCTGCGCGTCCGAGGCGTTCACCATATAGTCGAGCTCTTCGTGCTTGGCGCGGTAGTTGAGCGGCACGAAGACGGCGCCGGCTTTCGCGCAAGCGTAGTAGGTCTCCACGTACTCGACGGAGTTGGTCGCCATCACCGCGACGGCCGTCTTCGGCCCGACGCCCAGCGCCTGCAGCGCGTTCGCCAGGCGGTTCACGCGCGAGGCCATCTCCGCATACGTGACCCGCGTCTCGACGTCGACCAGCGCGTCGCGGTCCGGCACGACGGCGGAGCTGATCGTCAGGAACTCGGCAGGATTCATGCACCACCCCTTACCACCCTCACCCCGCCCCGACCAGTCCGGGCACCCCTCTCCCGTTCGCGGGAGAGGGCCTGGCGTGAAGGCGTACCGCGCCCCAATCTAGCGCATCGTGGGGGAAGGAGCAATCGCTAGGGCGGGGGCGTGGGCGGCGGCGTGCACGGCGCGCCCGGCGGCGACGAGCCCGGCCCGTGTTCTCGCGACGGCGCTCATGACGTTCCTAGTGTACTACCGCGCTCGCTGCTCCCCCAGCAGCAGTCCCGCCAGCCGCGCTTCCAGCGCCAGCCCATCGCTGAGCGAGAGGTCCAGCCCGCGCACGATCGCTTCTTTCGCATACGAGAGAGCGCGCGGCGAGCGGCTCGCCAGCGTATGCGCCCACTTGTCCGCGGCGGCGTCGAGCTCCTCGCGCGGCACGACGCGGTGGACGAGTCCGAGACGGTGCGCCTCTTGCGCATCGACCGGGTCGCCGGAGAGGATCATCTGCCGCGCGACGCCGGGCGGGATGGTGCGCGGGAGCGTCTGCGTCCCGCCCGCCGACGGGATGTAGCCCAATCCCACCTCCGGCAGCCCAAAGCGCGCGTCCTCCGCCGCGACGCGCAGGTCGCAGAGCAGACCCATCTCGCAGCCCGCACCCAGCGCGTAGCCGTGGACGGCGGCGATCACCGGCTTCGGCAGGTGCAGGAGCA
>JADFNZ010000069.1 GCA_022563135.1 Chloroflexota bacterium
GGAGCTCTCCTCCATCCGTTGCGCCCGCACCATGTTCGGGATGAGCGAGGGCAGCACGTCCTCTGCATGCTCCCAGCCGATGTGGTCGACCAGCTCGAACGCCTTGTTCGCGAAGTCGAGCGAGTGGCCGACATCGAGGAACAGGTGGTCCGTGCAGGCGGCGAAGATCATGTCCGCGACGGCCTGCTCCGGCAGCCCGATGCGAATAGCGGTGCGCAGCGTCCGCTCCGCCGCGTCCTGCGACCGCACCTCGATGAAGCGGCGGAACCACTCTAAGTAGCGCTCCGGCCGCGTCTCGTCCGTCTCCAGCGGCTCCAGATCGAAGTCCGGCGGCTGACCGCGCGTGCTGCGCGCGACGTTCACCAGCCCGTGGTACACGGCGAGCGGCCGGTCCGCTTCGTCGAGCGTCGGCAGGACGTTCGCCATGCAGGTCAGGATCGAGAGGCCGGTGCTCCAACCCGCCGCGCGGTTCCGCACGCCGAAGAGCGCCGCCTTGCGCAGCGCCTCGGTCGTCGCGTCCAGCTCGCTCAGGCCGATGACGCTCTTCGCCAGCACGAGGGAGATATCCTGCTCCAGCCCCTCGTCCAGCTTGCCCAGCCAGTGCGCCCTCCGGTCCGCTTCGATCGGCCGCGGGTCGAGCCAGACGTCTCCGTCGCGCACCTCCACGTGAAACGACGTCACGTCATCGGCGAACGGGTCGAACGTGCAGCCGCCGGCGAGATCGAACTTGGCGTGGTGCCAGTGGCAGGTGAGGATCCCGTCCTTCACGGTCCCCCGGCTGAGGGGGAAGCCCATGTGGGGGCAGCGGTTGTCCAGCGCGAACACCTTGCCGTGATCCACCAGCACCAGCACAACCCGGCCTTCGACGGAGATCACCTTCTGCCCCGCCTGTTCCAGCTCCTCGAGCGAGGAGACCCTGATCGTCGCGTCTACCGTAGTTTCCGTCGTCATCACACTCCTTCCAGCGCGGCGGCCGGCCTTCCTCCGTACGTTCGGTACGGCCGTCTTCGCATCTCGAGGCCAGCATACGGCCGATGAGCACCTCGCACATGAGGCGGGCGATGTAATCGCGGAGCGGTACTTCGTCCGAGCGGATGCTCAGCCTTCCGGCCTAGATGCACCGGCGGACGACGCTACTCCAGCTTTACGAGGCCCTCTTTGACCGCGTAGAGCGCGGCCTGCGTCCGGTCAGCAAGGTGGAGCTTCTGGAGGATGTTGCTCACGTGCGTCTTGATCGTCTTCTCGGAGAGCACCAGCGCGGCGGCGATCTCCTTGTTCGACATGCCGCGCGCGATGTGGCGCAGCACGTCATGCTCTCGTTCCGTCAGCGGGTCTTTGGCCGAGCGCTTGTCGCGCTGCGCGAACTCCTGCATCAGCTTCGCCGCGATGGTGGGGTGGAGCAGGGCCTCACCCCGGTGCACCGTCCGGATCGCGTCGCTCAGGGCCTGAGGTCGGACGTCCTTGAGCAGGTAGCCGGCGGCCCCCGCCTTTATGGAGGCGAAGACGGTCTCATCATCGGTGAAGCTGGTGAGCGCGATGACCTTGGTCGCGGGACTGACGTCGCGGATCCGGCGCGTCGCCTCAACGCCGTCGACGCCAGGCATGACCAGGTCCATCAGCACGACATCCGGCAGCAGCTCCTGCACCAGGGCGACCGCCTCCTCCCCGCCCGCCGCCTCGCCCACGATCTCCATATCTTCCTGGAGCTCCAGAAAGGTGCGCAGCCCCTGGCGCACGACAGGGTGGTCGTCCGCGATGAGGACGCTAATCCGCTCCGACACTCACCGGCCCTTCTTTCCAGTCCACCCCGTACAAGTGATGCGAGCCGCGCAGACCTTTCAGCTCATGCTCCCCGCGGTCGACGAAGCGCGCGCCGTTCGCGCCGACGAGCGTCCGCGTGACATCCGAGACGAGGATCTCGCCGCCGCGGGCCATGCTTGCGATACGCGACGCCAGGATCACCGCCTGTCCGAAGTAGTCGCTCTCCTCAGCGATCGCCTCGCCCGTGTTCAGCCCCATGCGCACGCGCAGGGCGCCGTCCGGATGCTCGGCCTCGTGCTGCGCGAGGGCGCGCTGCATCTCGATGGCGCAGCGCAGCGCCCGTCGCGCACCGGAGAAGGCGAGCATGAAGCCATCGCCTTGGTGCTTGACTTCGAGGCCTCCGTGCTTCTTGAAGACCCCGCGAAGAAGCTGATCGTGCTCCCGGAACAACTCCCGCGATCGTTCGTCGCCGAGCTGCTCGACCAGCGGCGTGGAGCTCTCGATGTCCGTGAAGAGGATCGTCACGGTCCCCTCCGGCGCGCCTCCCGCCCCTGCGAACCGCTGCATGAGGCGGCGCATGATCTCCGGATGGAGGAGCGGATCGCCGCGATGGACCGTGCGGATCGCGTTCGCGAGCTGTTCGGGCTCCACGTCCTTCATCAGGTAGCCCGCCGCGCCGGCCCGCAGCGCCGGGAAGAGCTTATCGTCGTCCGCGAAGCTGGTCAGGACGAGCACCTTCACCTCCGGACAGCGTTCCCTCACGCCGCGGATGGCGGCGATGCCGTCAAGGCGGGGCATCACCAGATCCATCAGCACGACCTCCGGCTCGACCTCCGCGGCCTTCTCGATCGCCTCGATGCCGTCAGCCGCTTCTGCGACGACGCAGATATCATCCTGCAGGTTGAGGAAGAGGCTCAGGCCGTGGCGCACCACAGCCTGGTCGTCCACGATGAGCACCCGGATCTTCTCAGCCAACCGGCAGCTCCAGACGGATCTTGGTACCCTCGCCGGGGCACGACTCGATCTCCAGCGAGCCGCCCACGGCCTCGGCCCGCTCCTGCATTGACGTCAGGCCGAGGCGTTTCGAGCGCATCCGCGCGTCCGCCGGCTCGAACCCGACGCCGTCGTCGCTGACGGTCAGCCTCACCCGTTTGCGGTTCATCTTCAGCTCCACGCGGATCGTCTCAGCCTGCGAGTGCTTCAGCGCGTTGTTGAGCGCCTCCTGGGCGATGCGAAACAGCTCCCGCTCGACCTTCTCCTGCAGCCGACGTTCGCCGGTGACCTGCACCTCGACGTTCGCATGGTAGACCCGGCTCACAACCTCCACATGCTTCCGGAGCGTTGGTACGAGGCCGTCCGCCTCGAGCTCCGCGGGACGGAGCTCGAAGATCAGCGATCGCATCTCCTGGACGGCGTCGCGGGTGAGCTCCTGCAGTTTTCGCAGCTGCTCCTTCGCCCGCCCGGCGTCGCGGTCGATGAGCGTCGCCGCGGCCTCCGCCGTGAGCACCGTGCTGAAGAGCGTCTGCGCCACAGAGTCGTGCAGCTCGCGCGCGAGGCGGTTTCGCTCTTCGACCACGCTGAGCTCGCGGCTGCGCTCGAAGAGGCGCGCGTTCTCCAGGGCGATGGCCGCGTGCGCCGCGAGCAGCTCGATGAGCTGCTGGTCCGCCTCTGTAAACTCCGCCGCTCCCTCCTTGTCCGTCAGCCAGAACGCGGCGATGATCTGTCCTTTGGAGATGATGGGCACTCCCAACAGCGAATGCATGTCCGGGTGCGCATCCGGCCAGCCCTGGTATCTGGGGTCGCTCTGGACGTCGGCAGAGCGGTACGGTGCCGGCTCCTCGAGGATCGCCGCGAGCAGCCCGTGCTGACGCGGTAGCGGCCCAATCGCCTCGATCTCCTCGTCCGTGATGCCGGACATGATGAACTGCGCGAAGCCGCCCGCGCCGTCCGGCACGCCCAGGGCCGCGTAACGGGCGTTGACGAGCTCGCGGGCCGCATGCACAAGCTTCGCCAGGATCGGCTCGACGGCCAGCTCCTCGGTCATCGTCATCACGGCGCCGGTCATCGTATTGAACGCGGGATTAGCCGCGCCGCACTGCGGGCAGGCAAGACCATCGCTCATGGCGACTACCACTATAGCAGCGGGCCGGAGCGGCGACATCGGTCGTCTGGAGGGGAGGTACCGGGACTTTCGATGGAGTTGCGCTGTGCTTAGACGAAGCCGCGCAGCCGGATCGCTTCGGCGACGCGCTCCACGGCGATGCGATAGGTCGCCTGCCGCATCGTGAGGTTCTTATCGGCGGCCAGCTCGCGCACGTTTCGGTAGGCCGTGAGGAGGATCCGCTTCAGCTCGCGCGCTACCCGGTCTTCGTCCCAGCGAAAGCGCTGGATGTTCTGTGTCCACTCGAAGTAGGAGACCGTGACCCCGCCGGCGTTGGCGAGGATGTCCGGCACGACGAGGACGCCTCGCTCGACGAGCACCGCATCGGCCGCCGCGGTGCAGGGGTGGTTCGCCCCTTCGACCACGATCTTCGCGCGGATGCTGCCGGCGTTCTCCATGGTGATCGCGTCGCCGAGTGCGGCTGGAATCAGCACGTCGCAGGGGAGAAGCAGCAGCTCCTCGTTCGTGATCCGGTCTCCGCCGGGGAACTCCGCCAGCACGCCGCCGTCGCGCACGTGGCGGTAGAGGGCGTCGATGTCGAGGCCGTTGGGGTTGTAGACGCCGCCGGAGATGTCGCTCACCGCAGCTACGTGAAAGCCCCCGCCCACGGCGCAGCGCGCCGCCCAGGAGCCCACGTTGCCGAAACCCTGGATGGCGATGGTCGTCGACTCAGGCTCGCGCCCCAGCTCCTGGCAGAGCTCCACCAGCACGAGGTAGACGCCGTGTCCCGTGGCCGACTCCCGGCCGAGCGAGCCGCCGAGCGCGACCGGCTTCCCCGTCACGATGCCGGGCGAGTAGCCGCGCAACTGGCCGTAGGCGTCCATCATCCAGGCCATCGTCTGCGCGTTCGTCCCCATGTCCGGCGCCGGGATGTCGCGGTCGACGCCGATGACATACGAGATGTTGTGCGTGTAGCGGCGGGTGAGGCGGTTCAGCTCTTGCTCGCTCATCGTCGTCGGGTCGCAGCGGACGCCGCCCTTCGCCCCGCCGAAGGGGATATCCATCAGCGCGCACTTCCAGGTCATGAGCGAAGCGAGCGTGCGCACTTCCTCCAGGTCCACGTCCTGGTGGTAGCGGACGCCTCCCTTGTACGGGCCGCGCGCGCCGTTGTGCTGCACGCGATAGCCGCGAAACACCTTGAGCGTGCCGTCGTCCATGCGCACGGGCACCTGCACGTGCAGCTCGCGGTGCGGCTGGCGCAGGAGCAGGCGAATCTCTTCCGGCAGGCCGAGCGCGTCCGCGGCCTCCTCAAAGAGCCCGAGCGCCTCCTCGTACCGTGACGGCGCGGCCGTGTTGCTTTCCATCGCTACTACCATGATAACTCGTATAAGGAACGGCAACTGTGAACAAGAGCTTGAGGGTGAACGCCAAATGCGTCAAAATCCACGGCCCCAGGAACGTATCTGCTTTGGCGCGACACCGACGATAGCGCGCACCTTCGGCCACTGGGCGATGTAGCGGTCGACGTCTTCCGCCGGCATGTATCGCAGTGCGATCCGGCGGATCTCCTCTGCGACCTCCGGCGTATCGACCGCGATATCTGCGACGCCACGAGCCACAATCGCAGCGTACGGCTCGACGTGCTCCGCGACGACGATGCTGACGTTCGGATTATTCCCAATGTTTCGTACCCAGCGTCGCGACACGTCCGTCCAGATAGTGAACCGTCCATCTGCGTACCGATACCAGACGGGAACGCTATGGGGCGCGCCACTGGCGCCAGCGGTAGAGATGACCGCCGTCAGCGGGCGGTCGAGGTATGCTTGCAGCTCCTCGTCATCCATGTGCGCTCTGTTCCTCCTCGCGCCAGCGCACTTCGTGCGGTTCGATCTGCACCCCAACCGCCCAATGGTAGCCGTCCGGGTCGGCGACGATCACCTCGCGCCAGCCGTGTGGCTTATCCGCCGCCGGCACGGCGACGTGCGCATCCACGCTACGTGCACGCGCCTCGACCTGGTCGGGGTCGACGCCGTGCAGCCGCAGCTCCGCCCCCAGGCCCCGCCTCTCTCCGCTGGTGAGGCTCGCGAACCAGGGATGGCCGTCGTACGTATGATCAGCATGGAGCATGAACTCCAACTCCGCCACGTTGAGCGCCGCGAAGTCTGGGTCGGCATAGTGAACGGACGCGCCGAGCACATCCCGATAGAACGCGACCGATCGCGCAATATCCTGGACGATGAGGTTGACCGAAAAAGGCGGCAGGGAACGCCCGTAGTCCGCCGCCGGCATCCACGGATCGCCCTGACGCTTCTTCGCCACGCTAGCTCCTGACGTCCATCTGTCGCTCCATCAGGTTTCCTCCCGCCAGCGCACCTCGTACAGCCGCACCGGGTCCTCGAACCCGCGCAGCTCTACGGCGCCTCGGTCCGAGAAGAGGAAGTCTTTGCCAGCGACTATCTGCCGGACCGTGTCTGAGGTGAGTATTTCCCCGCCTTGCGCCTTGGCCGCGATTCGCGCGGCCGTAATCACCGCCGTCCCGAACAGATCGTCTTCTTCGGCGATGGGCTCACCGGCGTTTAGCCCGATGCGCACCTGGATAGGCTCCTCCGCCGACTCGTTGTGCTTCGCAAAGGCTCGCTGTGTGGCAATGGCACACTCCAGAGCCTTGGTAGCAGAGGAAAACGAGGCCATGAAGCCGTCGCCCATCGTCTTCACCTCGCTGCCGCCGTGCTCCTTTAGCGCCTCGCGGGTGATGCGCTCATGGTTACGCAGCACCGCTCTGGCTCTTGCGTCTCCGAGGCGTTGCGTGAGGGCGGTCGACTGCTCGATATCGGTGAAGAGGATGGTACGGAACGCGCCCGCCTCCGGCGGCTCCGGCTGTGTGGCCGATTCCTCGCCCTCGCCCACGAACTCGCTAATGGCCCGGACTACCGACTCGGAGTCCTCCAAGAACGGTGCTGCCGAAGCGCCATCCAGAATCGTCAGGTAGGCATTCGGGATTCGCGAGGCGAGAGTTCTCGCCGCGTCCACGCCGGGGAACGTGAAATCGCGGCGGTGCATGACCAGCGTTGGCGTCCTCAACTGAGCAAGGAGTGGAGTTGTCTCAAACTGCTCGTTGGCCTCGTAGAACGCGGCTGCTGCCTCTTGCGTTGTGGACTTCTGCATGTATTCTGCGTACCAGCGGGCGTGCTCGGCAGCCGCCCATCCCAGGAACGCATGTGCCCCTGTCTGCGTGTAGATCTCCCAGTCCTGCTTTCTTAGAGCTTGAAAGGCCTTGACCGCCGGCAAGTCCGCATACTCGCGGCCCGACGCATAGGTGCACCATAGCAGGAGGTGCGACAATTGCTCTGGGTGGCGAGCGGCGTAGGTGATTGCTAACGGCCCTGAAAAAAACAATGATATCAGAGCGAACCTGTCCAGGCCCACGGCGGCTACTATCGCTTCTAGGTCCAATACCAGGGAGTCGAGTGAGTAGTCTGGTAAGTGGCGGTCAGATAGGCCGCTCCCTCTTGGGTCATACCGAACGAGCATCCTCTTCTCTGACAGCCTGTCCGTATACCGTAGCCACGCCGGCAGTTGGGACTGCATTTGGATGTGACTCCATGGCGTCAAAGGCATCTCTACAAGCGGGGTGCCCTCGCCCCCACCGATGGTGGAGTAGGCGATGCTCACGCCGTCCTCGGTCTTCGCGTACTGGATGCGCGGCTCCATCGTGGCGTCATGGTACACCAATCGCTTCACCCTGGATACGGCGCGCCGTTGACGGCTCCTCGCCAAGGCCGTAGAATCCTACCGCCGAGCGAGAAGAGCGTTTCTGCTGAAGATCACATGCTCCGCATCGCCACATCAGCCTGACCATCGGAGGACCACCATGGCAAAGACGTATGAGACGATCGAACTCGACCGCGCGGGCACGGACGGCCGGATCGGCCGCATCACGCTCAACCGGCCGGACAAGATGAACGCACTCTCGCAGGAGATGCTCGTCGAGTTCAACGACGCCCTGCACGACTACGAGGCCGACCATACCGTCCGCGTCGTCATCGTGCGCGGGGCCGGTCGCGCGTTCAGCGCGGGCTACGACCTCGCGCCCGCGCGCGGCGGGCCCGACGCCGTCTCGCGCAGCTATCGCCAGCGCGACGACGAGGGCCGGCGGCTGATCATGGGCATCCGCACCGCCATGCAGCAGGTGACCGATATCCACCTCTACTTCTGGAACATGGCGAAGGTCACCATTGCCCAGCTCCACGGCTGGGCGATCGCCGGCGGCTGCGAGCTGGCGATGATGGCCGATCTCGTCGTCGCGGCGGAGGACGCGCAGATCGGCCACCCGGGCCTGCGCGGGCTGGGCACCAGTCGCACCGGCGTCATCTGGCCGCTCGTCATCGGCATGCGCAAGGCGAAGGAGCTCTACTACACCGGCGACAACGTCACCGGCACGGAGGCGGCCGCGCTCGGCATGATCAACTACGCCTGGCCGAAGGACGAGCTCGACGAGCGGACGGTCGCCTTCGCCGACCGCATCGCCAACCTCAGCGCCGACCACCTGGCTATCCTCAAGCTGAACATGAACCGCTTCTACGAGAACATGGGGATCTACTCATCGGTGCGGAGCAGCACCGACCTGGACGCGGCGGCGCAGATGACCGAGCAGTCCTACGCCTGGCAGGACAAGGTGCGCGAAGCGA
>JADFNZ010000070.1 GCA_022563135.1 Chloroflexota bacterium
CAGGCGGATCCAGCCACCGCAGAGGACCGAGCCGCCAACGTCGCAGAGTTGGTCTCCTCCATCGCCGAGCTCGAGGACTCTCTCCCGGAGGCGCCGCCGCCAGGAAGCGAGACCGAATCGGGGGACGGCCTCGGCATGGCCGTTGGCGAGCGGCCCCGGCGACTGGCCCGTGAGCTGGTACTCGATGAGTTGGGGCGCGAGCAGCCGCGCCGTCGCCTCCCGGTGCGAGAGGTCGATCAGGCAGCCGCGGCCGGTCTTGGCCCTGGCGATGAGCGCCGCGAGCACTGCCCCCGCGCCGTGCGTGCCCGCGATCGGGTCGCTCACGTTGATGCCGGGGCTTTGCAGATCGTCCGAGCCGTAGCCGGTGAGCGAGACGAGCCCGGAGAGCTGGTCGTTCGTCGCACCGAAGCCGACGTAGCGGGACTCCGGCCCGGTGTTGCCGAACGCGGGCATCGAGAGGTAGACGAGGTCCGGCCTGGCGGCGGCGACCGCCTCGTAGCCGAGGCCGAGGCGGTCCATCGTCCCGACAGCGAAGTTCTCGATCAGCACGTCGCTCACCGCCACGAGCTCCAGCAACAGCGCCCTACCCTCCTCGCGCTTCAGATCGATCGTCAGGCCCAGCTTGTTGCGGTTGCGCTCGTTGAAGTAGCCGTGCCGGTTGTAGGGCCGTTCGCCCGGCTCGCCGTTCGGATAGACGCCGGCGCGCCGGCTCGGGGGCTCGCGCGGGCCGCGGATCGGGTCGAACGCATCCGGCCCTTCGACCTTGAGCACCTCCGCGCCCATATCGGCGAGCAGCCGCGTACCATGCGGCCCCGCCCAGACGACGCCGAGGTCGATGACGCGCACGCCCTCCAGCGGCCGGCTCGACTCCATTCGGGGCTCCTTACGGCGCGACGCGGTCGCGCCCGGGCCGTCGGTCAGCCGAAACGGCAGGCCCGGCACCCTGACGGGCGTGCCGTCCGGCGCGGGCAGCTCCTCGAAGAACGCTCGCGCTGCGAGCTGCGATGACTCCAGCAGCTCCGGCACAGTGCAGACGTAGCCGAACGGCAGCCGATCGCGCTGGCCCGCTTCGTACACCTCCGCCTTCGTCCGGCCGGACGTGTATGCGATGATCGCCGCGTTCATTTCGGCGGCCTTCGTGGTGCGCGCGCCGATGTCCTCGAACTCTGGCTCCAGCAACGCGCCGCCGATGTGCCTGCGAAAGCGCTGGTAGGTCTCGCCAAGGCCGGAGATGATGCCGGCGAAGCCATCGAGCGTGGGATAGAGCCCCCAGCCCGCCAGAGCGCCCCAATTGCCGACGCGCTTTCGCACGATGCCGAGGTGCGTCCAGATCGCCGGCGAGTGCTCCATGATCGAGACCGCCGCCTCCAGCATGGAGACATCCACAAGCTGCCCGCCGGCGCCCGCGTCGCGGTGGAGCAGCGCCGTCTCCGCGGCGACGAACGCCGTCAGGCCGGCCACCTGCTCGATCACCTCGCCGCCCAGCTTCAACGGTTCGCGGCCGGGGTCGCCGGTGAGGTCCATCAGCCCCATCAGGGCCTCGAGCACCAGCTCATCGGCCTGGTAGTCGCGATAGGGCCCGTCCAGCCCGAACGGCGTCAGCGCGACGTAGACGAGACGACCGTTCTCACGCGAGAGCCGCTCGTGCGTTAGGCCGCGCGCCTCGGCCTGTGCGGGCGGGAGCGTCGTGAGGAAGACATCGGCCTGTGCGACGGCGCCACGTACGCGTTCGACGCCCTCATCGTTCGACCAGTCGGCCTCCAGCGCCTGCTTGCCGTGGTCGAGATGGAAATAGCGAACGGGAGGCTTGGCCCCCGGGCGCCGGAACGCCGTCACCTGCGCGCCGAGCAGCGCGAACATCGACCCGGCGTACCAGCCCGCCGGCCGCTCCGAAAGCTCGACGACGCGCAGTCCTGAGAGGAGCGGCTCCATGGCGCGTGGAGAATAGCACAAGCGGCAGGCCACTGGCCTGCCGCTTGCCGTAGTTCAAAGTGGCGCGCTCGGCGGGATTCGAACCCACGACTTCAGCCTCCGCAGGGCTGCACTCTATCCACTGAGCTACGAGCGCGCGTTGATCTCGTCTGGTGCCGAAGGTGGGATTTGAACCCACACGCCCTTGCGAGCACTACGCCCTGAACGTAGCGTGTCTACCGTTCCACCACTTCGGCGTCCATTGCGCTCTGGTGGGCGATACAGGACTTGAACCTGTGACCTCTTCCGTGTGAAGGAAGCGCTCTAGCCACTGAGCTAATCGCCCATCATCACGCTCATGAGTATCTTACGACTTTTCTGAGCCTTTAAGTACCGCTCCCGCTGGCGCGCTTGCGCCAAATTCTCGAAATACTCGCTGTGCACCAACTCCCAGGGTCGATACGGTTTCGTCGAAGCGCTCTTGCCACTGTTGTGCTCGCCAAGTCGACGGTCCATATCGTTGGTGCAGCCGATGTAGAAACGATCTGTGGTTACGCTCTTTAGTAGATATACATACGGCACACAGTACCTGCGACCTTCCCGACTTGGTCGGGACGCTCTAGCCACTGAGCTAATCGCCCCTGGCGCTACGGCATTCTAACGAGCGGCGCTCAAGGGGGTCAAGCGAGGCGACGGTCGGCGGCGTGCGGGCGGAGGCTACATTCGGTCGGCCTATGCGCTGACGAAGACGGTGGACGTGACGCTGTAGCGCTGCTAGGCTGAAGCACCATGAGCAGCCAGGATCAGCTCGAACAGCAAGCCCTGCTCCTGACTTCTCGCGATTGGAACACGAGGAGGATGGCGCGCGACGCCTTGATAGCTGCAGGCAGCACTGGCCTCGCCGTGGTTCTGAGGGGATTAGACCACGCCGAGCCTCTTGTGCGCAGGCGCTGCTTGGACTTCCTTGACCATCACGCGGATGAGCTCTGTATTGATGATCTGCGCCGTGTGGCATTGCACGATCCTGTGCCGCAGGTACGGCGCTTCGCCGTACACGCTCTGAGCTGCGTCCGGTGCAAGACCAGCCCGCTACGAGCCGACCTCGTCGACTTCGTTGCGCTGGTCGCCAGCGGTAGCGATGAGAACGTCAAGGTGCGGAGAGAAGCCATATACATGCTCGGGCAGCTACCCAAAAGCTCACGGGCTGTAACAGTGCTAAAGCAGATACTTGAGCAAGAGTCCGATGCCAAGCTTCGAAAGGCGGCGCACCGGGTACTTCGGCTCCATGACCCTGAGTTTCGACGCGTGACGGATGAACGAGCACGGCAGGCGTCGCTGGCGCGGACGAGAAGGTGCCAGCCGGCCTGACACTAGGTCCTGAGACTGACCGTGTACGCCGCGCGAGATGTTCAGATCGGGCGAATCTGGCAGAAAATGTCTAAGCCGCATATAGGTCAGCCACGCGTAAGGGAAGCGCTCTAGCCACTGAGCTAATCGACCTAGGCGCCACGGTATTCGAACGAGCGGCCCCCGACGCGGTCAGGGCAAACGCCCCGCCAGCAGCGGCAGCGCCCGCTCAAAGGCATACTCCTCGAACTCTTCCTCAGCCGCCACCTTCGTCCGCGGGCGGCCGATGGGCACCACGATCCAGTCGAGGTGATAGCGATCGCCCGCCACGGGCTGCGCCCGCGCACGATAGTCGGCCGCTGGCATGAGCCAGCCGCGCTCGCGCGATAAATCGACCAGCGCGACGTACTCCGCCGGCGTATCGCTCAGCATCCAGTGCAGCCCCAGGCTGCCCCGGCCGCCGCGATGGTGGGGCGCCGCCGTGGCGAGCAGCCGCACCAGCACCGCACGGCCGCACGATCCTTCGACGAGCAGGTCTGCCGGCAGCCCGGCCGGCGCCGCCTCCGCGCGCAGCTTTACCCTCGCGAGCGCCCGGACGACGAACTCACGGGCCCGACCGCGGACAGCCGCGGGGGAGGGCTTCGCACGGGTACGCGTTTGCGAACGGGGACGACGCAGACTGACCACCTCCACAATAACGATCATACCTGCCAGACCTACGGGAAACTACAAGCCTGACGTCAAATGGTGCTGTCAGGCCGCTTCGTAAACGGTGGAAGAACCGGATAAACTGAGAGGGTTAGCTAGATGCTACCTCAAACTGAAGCGTTTTACCTGCCAACACGATGTTGATCCCTCTCCCAATGCGACCTCTTCGCGGCGCGTCCGTAGCACTCAGAACGTGGAAGCAGGACGATGCCGAATGGTACGTCCGTGCGCGCGATGAAGAGGTATTCCGCTGGTCGACGGAGCGGCGGGACCTCACCCCAGACCTTCTTCGTCGCGCAATTGAGGCTCTCCTGCGCCGACCGACGTACGCCGGTTTCGCCATCACTGATGCGACGACACGCAAGCTGCTCGGCAATATTTCACTCGTCATTTCAGAGTCCGTCGTTGGTCAGGCGGAAGTTTCGTACTGGCTGGCGGCTCAGGCCCGCGGTCGAGGGGCGGCGACAGATGCCGTTCGCACCATGACACGCTGGGCGTTTGAGTGCCTCCCTATCAACCGAATAGAACTGCTGACGAACGCAGGCAATGACGCCTCTCAACGCGTGGCTGGCCGGGCAGGTTTTGCGCCAGAGGGTGAGCGTGATGAGCGGCTCGTCTTCGCCATGAGCAGGGGAGCTCGGAAGCGTTAGGCTAGACTAAACTGACTCTCGCCCGCACGAAACGGCGCATGCTACCATGCAGAGCGATGGCCGAGCCGCTCTCGCTCTACGTCCACATCCCATTCTGCACGGCGAAGTGCGGCTATTGCGACTTCAACTCCTACGCCGGTCAGGAGCACCAGATCCCCGCCTACACGGACGCGCTGGTGAAAGAGGCGGAGCTCTGGCGGAGCGCGGCGGCGGGCCGCCCGATCGCGACGGTGTTCTTTGGCGGCGGCACGCCCAGCCTGATGCCGCTCGCTGATCTGCGCTCGATCATGGACGCGCTGCATAATGCGTACGCCTTCGCGCCCGGCGCGGAGGTCACGCTGGAGTCGAACCCCGGCTCGCTGGACGAAGCCTACGCGCGCGGATTAATCGATCTCGGCTTCAACCGCCTTAGCATCGGCGTGCAGAGCTTCCACGACGATGAGCTGCGCGCGCTAGAGCGGCTTCACAGCGCGGAGGAGGCCCGTCGCGCCTATCGCGCCGCGCGCGCGGCCGGCATCGATAACATCAACCTCGACCTGATCTACGGCCTGCCGGAGCAGCCGATCGAACGCTGGCAAGAGAGCGTTGAGGAGGCGCTCGCGCTGGCGCCGGAGCACCTCTCGCTCTACGCCCTGACCGTGGAGGAGGGCACCCCGCTCGCTCACAGCGTCGCTCGCGGCCGGACACCGGCGCCAGATCCGGACGCGCAGGCGGACCAGTACGAATGGACGCAGGATCGCCTCGCCGCCACCGGCTACGAGCACTACGAGATATCGAACTGGTCGCGGCCGGGCCGGCGCTGCCTCCACAATCTGACCTACTGGGAGAGCCGCGAGTACCTGGCGCTCGGCGCCGGCGCTCACTCCTATCTGGACGGAGTGCGCTTCGCGAACGCCGCGCTGCCGACGCAGTACCTCGCGCTGGTCGAGGAGTCGTGGCGGGAGCTGCAGGCTGGCGATGGCAAGACCTCGATGCGCCAGATCGTCTCCGGCGAGACGATCACGCCCGCGCTCGCAATGGCGGATGCGCTCATTCTGGGCCTTCGCCTCATCGACGGCGTAGGCATCGATGAGTTCGGCGCGCGCTTCGGCGTCGATCCGCTGGCCGAACTGGGGGAACAGCTCCGGCCATCGCTGGAGAACGGCCTGCTGGAGATCGCCGGGAACAGGCTGCGCCTGACCGTACGCGGGCGGCTCCTGGCGAACGAGGTCTTCGTGCGCCTTCTGCCGGACTAACGGACCTTCGCGGCTTATCCGGCCGGATCGGACTCCACTTCGGCCTCCGCCACCTGTGGCTGGCTCCACAACCGCAGCGAGAACGGCAGCCGCCCATCCAGGTAGAAGAACCAGGACGCTACACCGAGGAAGAGCACCCAGACCGCTAGCTGCTCAGCGCTCGGCGCCGCACTCCAGCCAAAGAGCCCTTTGAGGAAGTCGAAGAACTCGCCATGCCCGAAGACCGGGTTACCCTTGATATTCCACACCTGCTCACGCGTCGTGCTGATGACGCCTGCCTCTTGTAGCTCATGAACACCCTTGCTGAAGAGGCCCGCCGCCACCAGGATGATGAGGCCCCCGGTTACCTGGAAGAAGGCGCGCAGATTGATGATCTGGCTGCCCTTGTAGATGCCAAACCCTAGAAGAGCAGCAATGAATAGGCCTGGCAGGCCTCCTATCAACGTGTTCGCGGCGCCGGAATCCGCGGCGATGAGGAAGAGCGCCGTCTCCAGCCCCTCGCGCACCACGCCGACAAAGGCAATAGACGCGAGACCGAGCAGAGCGCCGGAGGCCAGCGCCTTGTCCACCCGGCCCCGCAACGCACCGCCTATCGTGCGGGCCTGCTGCCGCATCCAGAAGATCATCCAGGTGAGAACGCCTACCGCTACGAGCGCTATGATCCCCTCCGTGAGCTCCTCCGCCTGTCCCTCCAGCTCACCGAGCGCTATGAATACCCCAATCCCGGCGACAAGCGACACCGCCACTCCGACGAACGCGGCTCCCAGCACCCAGACGAACTGGTCCGCTCGACCGAGCTGCCGGAGGTACGCCAGCAGGATCGCGACGATAAGAGCGCCCTCTAGCCCTTCCCTAAGCGTGATGAGAAATGCGGCGCCCATCAGTTTCTTCCTTGCCTAGCCTGAGCGGCATATCGCCGCTCGCTCCTCGCTAGAATTAGCGTAAACTAATACTAGCAGTGTGGCAACCGTAATGTATACAGTTTCGCGATGCTTGTAATGTGCCATTCGGCCCGTCGTGCCAGGGCCAACGTTCGCTATTATCAAGGCTGCGAAGAGGAGCATCGATTGGCCACGGACGACAAAGTTGAGCGGTTCATCCAGCGCCAGCGCGTCGCGCGCCTCGCGACGGTCGACGGGCGAAGGCGGCCGCACATCGTCCCGATCGTCTTCGTCTACGAGGCGGGGCGCCTCTATACGCCGCTGGACCTGAAGCCCAAGACTGCGCCGCCGCACGGGCTCCGGCGCGTGCGCAACATCGCCGCCAACCCGCACGTGCAGGTCCTCATCGATCACTATGACGAGGCGTGGCAGCGCCTCGCCTACGTCCAACTCCGCGGCCTTGCGGAATTGATCGATGAAGGCGAGGAGTATCAGCGGGCCGTGCGGCTTCTGGAGCGAAAATACGTGCAGTACAGGGCCCTGCCGCTCACGGGCCGCCCGGTGATCAAGGTCAGCGTGGAGAGGATCGTCTCCTGGGGGAGCTTTGGCAGATCAGCGGACGAAGAGGCGTGACGGGCGTCGTTGGCGAGGCTAGGCGGCCAGCCACTTCTCTCGCACGCCGGCAGCGTTGAGCAACGCCGTGAGGTCCTGGCCGTCGTCCGGGAAGCTAGCTTGCCCGATCTGATGCTCCGCAAACCCCAGGTGCTCGAGCAGCCGCCGCGACAGGTTCTGCGCTGCGCGACGGCCGACGTTCGGCAGGAGCACCGCCACCTGGCCGTCCTGCAGCAGCGCCGCCACATCCGTCTTGCGCAGGTGTGACCGGATCGTTTCGCCGAACCAGCCCTCCTGCTCTTGGCGCACAGCATCGCAGGACAGGGCGGACGACTCAATCAGGACGAGTCCGCAGCGCTGTTCATGCCGGCGGGAGCGCTCCAGCTCCTCCTGGAACCGCAGGCGAAAGTACCACTCGTTATAGAGCCCGGTCTCATCGTTATAGATGGACAGCCGCTGGACACGCGCGCGCCACACGCCCTGCTCCGCTGCCTGCGCGATAGCGACTCGCTGGTCGCTGATTCCACGTGCGACAGTTCCGACGAGGAACACGATGGTGGCAGTGAAGAGCAGGCCGGCGGCGGCATTGAGGATGATACTGATGACCAGGCTAGACTCCGTCGCGGAGAGGACAGCGACAACCGTCGTCGTCACAGGAGCGATGACGAGCATCAGGCGGATCTGCGGGTTCCGCAAGATCGGGGCTAGTGCCTGTGTTGGTTGGTTCGTTCGGTTCACCTGTACACCTGCCAGAGAGAACTTTCTCTACGTATCTATATGTAAATCGGCAGATCGAGCTCGGACTTCACCGATGCCGCCAGCCCGCGCTGTGGTACAATCCCTCTCGCCTCTGGAAAGGAGCGTGTTCTCATGGACGCTGTGCGCTGCATTTGCACCAAGCGGGACAGCCGGGAGTATGCCGATCGGGCCATCGACGAGGCGCAGGCAGAACGCATTCTGCAGGCGGGCCGCATGGCCGGCAGCTCCAAGAACACCGAGCCGTGCCGGTTCGTGCTGCTACGCGACGCGGACCGGAAGAGCGAACTCGCCGCCTGTGGCCAGTTCGCCAAGCACGTCCCGGCGGCGCCGCTCGTCGTCGCCGTGGTCCTCGCGCCCGGAGGCGGCGAGTTCGACGCCGGACGGGCGTCCCAGAACATGA
>JADFNZ010000071.1 GCA_022563135.1 Chloroflexota bacterium
GTGCTCAGCCGCGTGATGCCCGCCGCTTTGTTGTAGTACGCCTGCGCGATGGCGGTGTTGGGCTTGTGCGAGCCGGCCGGGCTGACGCCCTCGTACTTGTAGTAGATGTGCGCGGGCGTATCGAGCGCCTGCTCCAGCCGGTGCGCGCGGTGCATCGGCGTCGGCCGGTAGAGGCGGTAGACGTCGCGCACCTCCTCCGGGATCTCGATAAAGCGGTCGGTGCTCACCTCCTGGCCGATCAGCGCCATGGGGAAGAGCGGCGCCAGGTCGTCCGGGCCGATCGGCTGCTGCGTGGCGGGATGCATCGGCGGGGCGGGCGGGTTTGGCAGGTCCGCCACGATGTTGTACCACGACTCTGGTATCTCGCTCTCTGGCAGGATGAATTTGGTCTGCATCCGTTACCTCCTCATCAAATGTCTGTTTCCGTCTATCAGGGCACCTACGAATGAGATGGATGAGTCGACATCCAGTTTGTCGAACACTTCCTGCCAGGTAACGTGAGCACCAGGTCCAGGGTTGCGAGCAAGGAGTAATGAGTCGCACCGGTCTTCCAGCAGCTCCTTGAACATGAACTGTTGGAGCTCAAGCTGGCCGACGTGACCCTCTTCGGCGCCGAATATCTCGTCGAAAATCGTTCGCTCTTTCTTGTTGGCGGGATACTGGCCTTCCACACTCTCAAGTTTCGCTTCGATACAGAGGGGCTTTGATCCTGGTATGAGCACCACAATGTCCGGTTTGATATTGAAGGACCACTTGAACTTGCAGAAGCCTCGGAATTGCTCTGGTGTTTGGCGAAAGCGCTCGGACATTGCGGCGACGCTCCATTGCCCAGGAGATGAAATGTCCTGCCTAATCCTAAGGCCTCGCGGTCCCATGCAGAATGAGTTGAACTCGGCGATTGCCTCGGGAAAGTTCGACAGGTCGTAGCCTTTCAACTCTGGGACTCGGGCTAGCAGCCTCATGATCAGCGCTCGCTTTGCGGCGTTATCTTTCTCGAGAGCGTCCCAGTAATCTCGCAGGTAGGTAAACTCCAAGTAGATCTCGGCATCCTCAATATTCGCCTCTTCGACTGTGGGCCTCTCATGTATTTTCTCGCCCACAATATCGAGGAACAGCTTCAAATTGACCCCCTTCTGCATCAGGAGGTGCGCCAGGATGGAGCAGAAGAATCGCTCCTCCCTTACAAAACTGTAGAATGGATCTTTACTGAACATTAGTCCTCCAAAATAAAAACCCTCGCCCATAGGGGCGAGGGGTCTGCTCGCGGTGCCACCCTAGTTGTACCGGCCAAGGCCGGTGCATCTCAGTTCAGGTACGTCCCAACCTGTTGGGAGATACCCTGGGCTCTGGTAACGGTGCCCGCTCCGGCGGAGCCTACTCGGCGCGCCTTCGGCGCCCTTTCGGTCCGCAGCTCCCAGGTCCATTCCCTCGCGGCGCTGGCGCCGGATTCCACCTGCCCCGGCTCTCTGGGCCCCGCTAGGCGAGGTACTTGTCCTGTTCGCAGCCGATATCGCTATGCGATTGTGCGGCCACCATACCAACGGCCCGTGGCGATGTCAAGCGGGAAGACGGCGGCAGTCTCGTACAGGACTAGCGGCGGCGGTGGAGCGCTCGGGCCATCTCGCGCTCCGCCTCGCGCTTGGCGATGACGGCGCGCTTGTCGTACTGCTTGCGGCCGCGCACCAGGGCGATCTCCACCTTGGCGATGCCATCCTTGAGATAGAGCTTCAGCGGCACGAGCGTGAGCCCTTTCTCTAACACCGCTCTGGAGAGCTCACGAATCTGGGATTTGTGAAGCAGCAGCTTTCGCTTGCGGGTGGGCTCATGGCCGAACTGGCCGGCCGCGGCGTACTCGGCGATGTGCGCGTTCCACAACCAGAGTTCGCCGCCCTCGGGCCGCGCAAACGCCTCCCGGAGCTGCACGCGCCCCTGTCGGATCGATTTGATCTCGCTGCCTAGCAGGGCGAGCCCCGCCTCGACCCGCTCCAGCACCTCGTAGTCGTGGAGGGCCTTGCGGTTAACGGCCACTTGCTTGACGGCCACCGCTGGGTCCCCCGTCTAGGGCAGAGCGGAGGACGGCTCCAGCGCTTCGCTCGCCTGCAGGTTCTGCAGGTGCTCGATGGCGCGCAGGAGCTGCGGGTCCTCCAGCGGATCGTCCACGCCCGGGGTGAACGCCACCTCCACGTCTGGCCGGATGCCGACGCCGTCGATGAGGACGCCGTCTGGGGTGAACCAGCGGCCGATCGTGACGAAGAGCGCGCCACCATCGTTGAGCTCACGGGCGAGGTTGACGGTGCCTTTGCCGAAGCTCGTCTCGCCGACGATGATCGCTCGGTCGTTGTCACGTAGGGATGCTGCCAGCACTTCCGAGGCGCTGGCGCTGAAGCGGTTCATAAGGATGACGATGGGAATCGTCGTGGCCGCGCCGCCTGGCCGCGCGCGGAAGACTCGCTCGTTGCCCTCCCGGTCGATCTCCGACAGGATCACGCCACCATCCAGGAACAGGTCGGCCGTTTGCACCGTCTCGTCGAGGAGGCCGCCTGGGTTGCCGCGCAGGTCGAGGATCAGGCCGGCTTGGCCGCTCTCCTGCGCTTCCCGCACGATGGGCTCCAACTCTCCAGGTGTGCGCTGGCTGAAGTCGGAGATGCGTACATAGGTGAGGTTGGGAACCTCGTCGCCGTTCGCGTCACGCAGGATGCCGCCGGGCGGCGTGGCGGTGACGCTATCCACCTGGATCTCGTCCCGGGTGATCGTGATCTCCTCTTCTACTCCGTCGAGATGGCGAACAGAGAGCGTGACCTGTGTGCCGCGTTCGCCGCGGATGCGGAGCACCGCCTTGTCCACGGTCCAGCCCGCGGTGGATTCGCCGTCGACCGCGATGATCACGTCGCCGGCGAGGATCCCAGAGCGCTCCGCCGGGCTGTTGGGGAAGGGGCGTACGATGACGATGTCGTTGTCCTCTTGGGAAACGGTGGCGCCGATCCCCTCGAACTTGCCCGATGGGCCGATGGAGATCTGGAAGGACGTTGGGTCAATGTAGAACGTTCCGGTGTCCGACAGGCTGTCGACGAGGCCGTTGATCGCTGCGTCGTAGAGCTGCTGGTCGTCAAGCAGGTCTGGGTCGACGTAATCGCGTCGGAGGATATCCATGATCTGCTGAAAGGTGTCGAACGCAGCGCTATTCTGGTCGGTCTGATCGCTGTTTGTGGGAGGGGTGAAGGTGCCTACTGTCGCGCCGCCGCCGTTGGAGACGTATCCCAGGGTGAACACCAGCGCGATGAGCAGCGCCCCAACGAGGGCCGTGATCGTCCAGTTGACTGCTCGAGGCATGGTAAGGTCTCCTCTGTCGCGGTCGGGCCGTCCCGCCTTGCGCGAGGGCAACGCCGTTGCGCCAGGTTCAGTCTAGCATGGGCGGAATCCGGGTGACAACGAAGCCTGTTGCGGTCAGCACTCCCCCAAAAGAGAGAACAGGGCGGCATCGCCGGGTGTTACGAATGAGCCCGGAGGTGAGGCCCTTCTAGTGCGTGACCGCACCCTCTTTCTGCGCGCCCCTGCTGTCCTTGCAGAAGTAGAGCCGCTCATCGGCTATCTGCATGAGCTCCGCTACGTTGGTCGCGTCGTCAGGGCAGCTAGCGACACCGTACGACGTGCTTAGGGGGAGGCTCTGGCTCAGGGATCCGGCGTACGCGCGCCCGGTCGCGATCGCCTTCGCGAGCTTGCGAGCGGTCGCCTGTGCCGCGGACGGCTGTGTGTCCGGCAGGATGATGGCGAACTCATCGCCGCCGTAGCGGGCCGCGACGTCCGCGCCGCGCACCTGGCTGCTGATGATCTGGCCGACAAGGGCGAGCAGCTTGTCGCCCGTGATATGGCCATAGGTGTCGTTGACCTCTTTAAAGTGATCGAGGTCGAGCAGGATGATCGAGACCGGACGGCCGTAGCGGTTCGCCCGCTCTACCTCGTGGGTGAGCTGCTCGTAGAAGTAGCGATGGTTGTAGAGGTCCGTCAGGGCATCCTTGTACGCCAGGCTCCGCAGCCGCTGGCTGAGCTCCTCAAGGTGCGCGGAGTAGGTCCGTTCCACCTGCGCGTTTCGGTTTCGGACGTAGAAGGCCATCCCCAGGCCCGCTGCACCGATGAGCGCGATTCCGGCCGCCTCTACGATCTGCTGGATCTGGGCGCCTACCAGCCAGTCGCCTGCGATGGACCAGCCGATGATGGCGTAGACGAGCGGCACCATCAGCCAGAGCACGTGGCCGGCGTGAGAATGCCGCACTTCCTTGCGGGTCAAGCGGGAGGCATCGTTGTTCGAAGTACGCGCTGCGGCGCCGCGAGGAGGGAGGTGGCCGGTAGCCTGGTTACCCAACGCTGGTATCCTTCCGATTAGAAGGAGTGCCGTTCGGTAGCGCGGCCGCCGTAGCCCAGAGCGGAATTAGGGCGGTAGGCCCGGGCGCTTTGCGTCCCACTCTTTCGAGTGGTTTGCCCTTATCGGGACACGAAAGCTGATCTTCACTTCTAGTATCGGTTACGTAGGGGATTCCTGTGGAGGTGAAGCCGTAGCAAAGTCCTACAGAAGGCCTTCGCCTTGCATCAGGCCGAGGGTGCTGCGGAACGCTCCGATCGTGCGCTCAACGTCGTCCTGTGTATGGACGGAGGAGACCATGCCGCCCGTGCCCATCAGGTCGATCCCCTCGTTCAGCATGCCACGGCGGAGCGCCTGGGTGACCCGGCCGCCCATCTGCGGCATTTCATGCCCCGGCCGGCCCTGCCAGTCCCACTCGAAGCCATCGAGCGGCGGCGGACAGTCCGCGCCGAGTATCAAGTGGAACATCGAGGCGTAGCCGTAGGCGCAGCCCGCGACTCCGGCGGAGCGAATCACCTCGTTCAGCCCGCGTACGAGCGAACGATTGATGTCGTCGGCGTGGCGGTGCGGGTCGCCGGTCGCGACGATGCCGAGCGCGGTCACGCCGGCGGACGCGGAGAGCGGGTTGGCGTTGAACGTGCCGGGGTGAGGCACGCGCTGCGAGAAGTCGTTGTGGCTCCCACGTCGGAACTCGATGTTCGAGAGGATCTCCTGGCGTCCGGCTACGGCGCCACCCGGCATCCCGCCGGCGAGGATCTTGGCCATGGCCGTCAGGTCCGGTGTCACGCCGCTGGCCGCCTGCACGCCGCCCGGTGAGGCGCGGAAGCCGGTCACCACCTCGTCGAAGATGAGGACCGTGCCCGCCTGTTCGGTCGCCTCTCGCAGCAGCGGCAGCATCGCCGGGTCGAGTGGAACGCTGCCCCACGATGCGCCGGTCGGCTCCAGGATGACCGCGGCGACCTCTTCCTCGCGAAGGGTCTGGCGCAGCGCCGCCGCGTCGTTCTGCGGAATGACGATGACGTTTCCGAGCGTCTCGTCCGGCACGCCGAGTGCGTGCGGATGGACGCCTTCGGCGTCTGGCGTGCCCACGGCGTTGTCGTGCCAGCCGTGGAAGTGCAGCGCGAAGCGCAGGAGCGTGCTGCGGCCGGTGTGGGCGCGGGCGAGGCGGATCGCCATCATGGTCGCCTCCGTGCCGGAGCTCGTGAAGCGCACGCGCTCCGCCGAGGGGATCAGCTGCTGCACGCGCTCCGCCCAGGCGATCTCAAGCTCGTGCGAGGCGCCGTAGTGCGTGCCGCGCTCTAGCTGCGCGGCGACGGCCTCCTTCACCTGTGGATGGTTGTGGCCGAGGAGCAGCGCGCCATGGCCCATCACGTAGTCGACGATCTCGTTGCCGTCCACGTCCCACTTGTGGCTGCCCTGCGCCCGTTCGACGTAGAGCGGAAACGGCGTGAAGTAGCGGATGTCGTGCGTGATGCCGTCCGGGAAACGCTCAGCGGCGCGCTGATGCAGCGTGCTTGACGTCGCGTGTAGCTGCTCGAAGCGCTCGAGGATGGTCGTCACGATGCGCTGTCCGTTCTGCTCAGCGGTGGCAGATCGAGCATCGTGATCAGGCCGGCGGCGTGGCTCACGACGTGCGGTATCGCGTTGACGATCACAGCCGCGGTGGCGGCCTCGCCCTGAATGCCGCCTTCAACGAGGAGATGGATAGGCGGCGTCCCCTCGATCACGATCTCGTCCCGCGGTCGCTCGGCGCCGATCGACATCTGGACGACCGCCTCGATCACGGTGTTGCCGCCGACGACGCCTCGCGCCGTCTGGCGCATGCCAGCCGCGCTGCCGCCGACCGCCGCGACCGGCTCGATCGTCTCGTCGAGGCTGTCGAGCTGCCAGCCGAGGCCGTCCGCGATGAGCCAGCACGACTCCTTCAGCCCCACGTGCCCGAAGCGACCGGCCGCTACGCGCGCGTGAAACTCCGCCATGCTCAGCCCGGCGCCGACCTTCCGCTGGAGCTGCTCGCGCCGGGTGGCCACGTCGACGATGCGGGTCAGCGCGATGCGATCCACGCGCTGGCAGGCGCCGCTGAGGGTGACGGCGAGCGTGTCCATCACGAAGCCGGGGTTGACGCCCGTGCCGAGCACGGTGACCTCGTGCGCCTTCGCCTCAGCGTCGAGCTGCTTCGCCAGCTCAGGATGACGCCGCCACGGATAGGAGAGCTCCTCGCAGGTGGAGACGACGTTCGCGCCAGCCTGCACGCATTCGAGCAGCTGCGGGAGCACGTCCGGCAGGTAGGAGCCCGTGGCGTGGAGCACCACCTCTGGCGTGACGTCGCGCAGCGCCGTTGCGGCGTCCGCCTCGATCGTTGGCCCCGCTTCGCCGCCGATGCCTAGCGCCTCAAAGAGCCGCCCTCCGGCCTTGTCCGGCGCGCTATCGACCGCGCCGGCGAGTGCGATGCCCGCGCGCCCAGCCGCGAGCTTCCCGATGCCGGCGCCGATGGCACCGAGACCGAAGAGCAACGTACGCGTTGGCTGCGTCACCCCACGTCCTCCTTGATGATCGAGGAGAGCAAGTCTTGAGCGTCGTCCTTCAGCTTACCGTCTGGGTTGAGATCGAGACAGCGGCGGAGCGCCGCTTCCGCATCGCGATAGAGCTCCTGTGCGTCGAGGCCGGGCCGGGCGCGCCGCGCGACGCCGTGGGCCGCGAACTCATAACACCAGCCCAGCGTGTACCAGATGGCGGCGTCGAGCGGCGCCGCGTCGCGTGCCCGCTCTAGCTCGGCGAGTCCCTCGCGGTAGCGGCCCCGGCGCATGACCAGCGTAGAGCCGAGATAGCTCAGCGTATCGGCAGAGTCCGGCGCCATCTCCAGCGCCTCACGCGCCTTTTTCAGCGCGCCCTCGATGTCGCCTTCGGCGTGGAGCGCCATGGCCGCACGCAGCCGCTCGCGCGCGGCGTCAGGCGTCGCGTCTTGGCGTCGGGCCACGCCTACGGCATGCCCTCGACGAGCTTGACGGCCTCGCTGCGGTCGAAGGCGCGGAGCGTCTGTGTACGCACGTTGCCTTGCCCAGCAATGGCCAGAGTGATACGGGCCATCGTCTCGTCGTCGGGCGCTTCGGCGATCACAATGTAGTCGTAAGCGCCCATGACCAGATACACCTCCCGGAGCGTGCCTCCCATGCTCTCGAAGGTCTGGTCCGCGTTCTGGAGCCGCCGGGGCAGGTCCTTCATCGTCCGCACTCCCTGGTCCGTCAGGTTGGCGAGGGTGACGTACGTCGGCATCCTTACCTCCTTGCCTCTGGTGACGGCCGCGGCCGGTTCTCCGGCCGGAACGCCGCCAACGCGTGCATCGGTACGCCATGATACGCGCAGCGTGGGGGAGCGGGTCAAGAGCCAGAATGACCCATCGGCGCCGGCACCGCCTAAGGCGGTGGTTGGCGTAGAATTGCTGAGGAGGTTACGCAGGGTGCGAGCTAGCAGAGCGTCTCTCTTCCTTCTTGCCCTCTCGCTCACGCTCCTCAGCGTGCCGGGGCGCGAGGCGACGACGGGGCGATCGGCCGCCGCTTCGCAGGCCGCCGTCCAGCAACCTGCGCCAGCCCCGTCCGGTATCACCAGCGGCGAACTGGTCTTCCAGCGCGGCGTCCTCAACGTGGAGATCGAGAACCCGACCTCGCTCGCGTTCGGGCCGGACGGCCGCCTCTACGTCGGCTCGCTGAGCCAGATCGTCGCGCTCACGCTGGCCCTGCCGCGGCTGGAGGTGCTGTCGACGGAGGTCATCGCTACGGGCCTCGATAGCGTGCTCGGCCTCGCGTTCGACCCGGCCACGCCGCCGTCGCCGGTCGCTTTGTACGCCTCACGACAGGAGCCCAGCGCGACGGACGGCTTCCAGGGTGTCGTCTCGCGCTTTATCGGGCCGTCGTGGGCGCGCGAGGATGTGATCACCGGCCTGCCGACCTCTGCACCGAACTTCAACCACCTGACGAACGGCCTCGCCTTCGATGACCAGGGCCGCCTCTTCATCGCCCAGGGCTCCTCGACCGAAGCGGGAATCTGGGAGGGGACCGACCGGTGGCCGGAGAC
>JADFNZ010000072.1 GCA_022563135.1 Chloroflexota bacterium
GCGGGCGTCACGCTTCGAGGAGCAGCCATCGTAGGACGGGCCTTCCGGCCTGTCCGGCCCGCCTACCCGCCGTTGAACCGCGCCGGCCTGAACGGCGCGAGCGCTTCCGGCTCCCTCCCGGCTACGATCGACTCGGCGATCAGTTCGCCGGTAACGGGCGCGAGGAGGATGCCGTTGCGAAAGTGGCCCGTCGCCACGGTCACGTTCTCCCAACCCGGCAGCGGCCCCATGATCGGCAGGCCGTCCGGCGAACCGGGGCGCAGCCCGGCCCACGTGAAGTGCTCGCTGGCGTGGCGGAGCTGCGGCACTAGCTCGAACGCGCCCCGCCGCACCCGCGCCAGGCCTGCCTTCGTCGTGCGGAAGCGAAAGCCGACCTGCTCCACGGTCGCCCCGGCGAAGACGAGGCCGTTCGCGCGCGGCACCAGGTAGCCGCGCGGGCCCCAGACGACGTGCCGCACCGGCGTCACCATGCCGCCCAGCGCCAGCATCTGGCCGCGCACGGGAAACGTGGGCACGTGCGCACGCAGCTTACGCGCCAGGTCTCGCGTCCACGGCCCCGCAGCAAGCACGACGCGGTCGCAGGCGAACTCGCTGGTCGGCGTTCGCACGGCGGTCACGCGGCCGTCGCCCGTCCAGAAGCCCACAACCGGACTCTGTTCCACGAAGCGCACGCCGCGTGCCTCTGCCGCCCGCGCGAGTGCGAGCGTGAACATCTGATTGCTCACCTGGCCGTCCTCGGGCGCGAGCACCCCGCCGATCGCCTTCGGGCTCAAGCGCGGCTCTACGTCGCGGACGAGCGTCGCGTCCAGCTCGATCAGCTCCACGCCCAGCTCGGCGCCGTAGCCCAGCCCGGCCCGCAGTTGCGCCAGCTCGTCGTCGTCGAACGCCACGCGGAGGACACCGCACCGCGCGAACTCGACGTCGATGTCCGGCGCCTCCTCCCGCAGCCGCGCCACCCAGTCCGGGTAGCGCCGCATGCTGGCGAGGCCGAGCTGCACGAGCGCGCCCGGCCGCTTGAACTCGGCCAGCGGCGCCAGGATACCGGCCGCGGCGTTCGTCGCAGCCATCCCGAGCCGGCGGCTGTCGAGCACGACGCACGAGACGCCCCGGCGAGAGAGCTCGCAAGCGATCGCGCAGCCGATGATGCCGCCGCCCGCGATCACCACCTCCACCCCGCGCCCGCGACCCGCGACCCGCGACCCACGACCCTTGGTCGTCCGCGACCCGCGACCCACGCCGGCGCCGCCGCCCACCATCCGCACGATCTCCACGGTGTCGCCATCCTGAAGACGCACGCTCCCGTGCTGCTTCTTCGGGATCACCTCGCCGTTCACAGCAACAGCGACGAGCCGCTCGTCGATGCCCAGTGTGCGGAGCAGCTCCGGCAGCGTGGCCGCGCTGTCGAGGGTCCGCGGGCTGCCGTTCACCGTGAGCGAGATAGCGTCAGCCATACGATTCGTCCAGCCTGCCGCGCAGGAGCGCCGCCGCCTCGCACGGGTCGCTCGCGTCCATGATCGCGCCGATCACGGCCACGCCGCTCGCCCCGGCCGCGACTACCTCCGCAATGTTCCCCTCCGTGATGCCGCCCACCGCCACGACGGGCACACGCACCGCGTCAGCGACCTCGCGCACGAGGCCGGTGCCCGCAGCCGTTCGCCCCGCCTTCGACGCGGTGGCGAACACAGTGCCGGCCACGATGTAGTCCGCACCCTCCTGCTCCGCGCGCACGGCCGCTTCCACGCTATGGACGGAGCGCCCGATCAGGCAGCTTTCACCAACGAACTCGCGCGCAGCCCTGATGGGTATGCTTCGCTCGGGCAGGTGAACTCCGTCCGCGCCGGCGGCGAGCGCGATGTCCGCCCGGTCGTTCACGACGAAGAGTGCGCGACCGCGGAGCACGGCGCGCAGCGTAATGGCGAGCTCGTACAGCTCGCCGCCCGCCAGATCCTTCTCGCGGAGCTGTACCACGTTCGCGCCACCGTCCACCGCCTGCGAGGCCACCTCCTCCAGCGGACGGCCACGCAGGCGCGTACGGTCGGTGATCAGCATCAGGCAAGGCGTCGGCCAGCGGCGCATGCGGTCGGACGGCGGCATCTGCTCTAAGAGACCGGCTGGCGCTTCGGCGGGGCGGGGACGCCGTCCGCGGGACTGCTCGCAGAAGCGTACGCCTTCCGCGGGATGCGGCCGGCCTCATAGGCGTGGCGTCCCGCCTCCACGCCGAGCTTCATCGCCGCCGCCATCTGCGCCGGGTCTTCCGCCTTCGCGACGGCGGTGTTCACCAGCACCGCGTCCGCACCGATCTCCATCGCGAGAGCGGCGTCCGAAGGCGCGCCGAGGCCGGCATCGACGACGACCGGCACGTTCGCGCCCTCGATGATGATCTTGATCTCGTCGATCGTCAGGATCCCCTGCCCGGAGCCGATGGCCGACCCGAGCGGCATCACCGTCGCGCAGCCCAGCTCCTCCAGGCGCCGCGCCAGGACCGGGTCGGCGTGGATGTACGGCAGCACGGTGAACCCCTCGTCGAGCAGGATGCGCGCCGCCTCCAGCGTGTCGACGGGGTCCGGCAGCAGGTACTTCGGGTCCGGGATCACCTCCAGCTTCACCCAGTCCGAGCCAGTGAGCTCGCGGCCCAGCCGGGCGGTGAAGAGCGCCTCGTCCACCGTCTTGCAACCTGCGGTGTTGGGCAGCACCGTATAGCGCGACCAGTCGATGTAATCGAGCTCCGTCGGCTGGCCCGGGTTGTCGAGGTCGAGCCGGCGGATCGCCACGGTGACGATCTCAGCGCCGGAGGCGTCGAGCGCCGCCTTGCACGCGTCCGGATTCTCGTACTTGCCCGTGCCCAGGATCAGGCGCGAGCGAAACCGCCTGCCTGCGATGATTAGCTCATCATTCATGGAAGCCACCTAGATGATGCGAAAGACCACGATCACGAGTTCATGGTCCTCGTCGTCCTTGTAGACTTTGTAGCGAACGCTCCTCTCGCCTATCGCAATTTCAAGCGCTTCGCCCTCGAGTTCGAGCCCGCTGGCTCCCCGTGGTCTCGGCTGAAACGTCAGCAAGACCAGAGCATCAGCGACGCGCTCTCTCTCCCAGCCTGGCAGATCAATCAACGAGAGCATGGCCTCTTCCGTAAGGCGAAGAAAGAGTGTGCTATCCCCTGCCACGCTTGAAGAATTGCTCCGCGAGGACATCGGCCTCTTTGCTGGCTGCGATGTCCCGTAGCACGTCCACTTCCTTTTGCGCCTCTTCCCTGGCCAGTCTCTTGCTGGTGAGAAGGTAGGATGGCAAACGGTCGCCTCCCTCAATGTCGCGGATTACTTCTTCGAAGTATTCGATCATCTTTGCCGGATCCGTCCTCGCGTTGGCCCACGCCTCAAAGGTCACGATGCATAGCGCCTCGCGCCCGGACTTCCGCAGACGTACCTCCACGGTTTCCTTCCGGAAGCCTTCACCGCCATTTATCTGCACCTCAACGATCGGATCCGCCTCTCTGACAAGAGGCTCGATAATGCGCTTTGCGTCGCCGATTTCTGCGCTCCAACGTCTGACCATTCTCGCACCTCGCACTAGGATGATTTCTATTGTACCTGACTCACGGTTCGTCCGGCGGCGGGTTCATCCAGCGCGCCAACTGCGGCGCGAAGAACGCCAGCGCGCCGGTCACGACAGCGGCGACTCCCGCCAGCGCCGCGACGGCTGCGTCCGCTGTGATGCCAGCGCCGATCGCCAGCACGCCGAACGCCCCGGCCATTACGAGGTACAGGCCACGCGCCCGCCGCGCCGAGCGCCAGCTCTCCGTCCACCAGCGCCAGAGGCCGCCCATCGATCAGCCCGCCGCTACCCCTGCGGAACCTTCGGCTCCGCCTCCACCAGCGGGATCGCGCCGCCGCCCAGGCCCGTCGTGCGCTGGATCTCGCGCGTGACGTGCATCGAGCAGAACTTGGGGCCGCACATGGAGCAGAACTCCGCGGTCTTGAAGTAGTCGTCCGGCAGCGTCTCGTCGTGCATCTGCTTCGCCGTCTCCGGGTCGAGCGAGAGCGCGAACTGTTGCTCCCAATCGAACTCGAAGCGCGCGCGGGAGAGCGCGTCGTCCCGGTCGCGAGCGCCGGGGAAGCCGCGCGCGATGTCCGCCGCGTGCGCTGCGATCTTGTAGGCGATCACGCCCTGCTTCACGTCCTCGGCGTTCGGCAGCCCGAGATGCTCGCGAGGCGTCACGTAGCAGAGGTAGCTGGCGCCCGAATAGCCAGCCATCGTCGCGCCGATGGCCGACGTGATGTGGTCGTAGCCGGGCGCGACGTCCGTCACGAGCGGGCCGAGCACGTAGAACGGCGCGCCGTGACAGACCTCTTGCTCCCTCTCCATGTTCATGGCGATCTGGTCGAATGGAATGTGGCCCGGCCCCTCGACCATCACCTGTACGTCGCGCTCCCAGGCGCGCTGCGTCAGCTCGCCCAGCGTCTCCAGCTCCGCGAACTGGGCCGCGTCCGAGGCGTCGGCCAGGCAACCGGGCCGCAGGCCATCGCCCAAGCTGAGCGTGACGTCGTATGCGCGGGCGATGTCGCACAGGTCGTCGAACCGCTCGTACAGGGGGTTCTGGCGATGGTGCAACAGCGACCACTGCGCCATGAGAGCGCCGCCGCGGCTGACGATGCCGGTGACGCGGCCGTTCACCAGCGGCAGATGCTCCACGAGGATGCCCGCGTGAACGGTCATGTAGTCGACGCCCTGCTGCGCCTGGTGCTCGATCATCTCCAGCAGGTCCTCGATGGTCCACTCCTGATCGTTCTCCAGCGTCGCGATGATCTGGTAGATCGGCACGGTGCCGATCGGCGCCGGGCTCGCGTCGATGATCGCCTGGCGGATGGCGTCGATATCGCCGCCCGTGCTCAGGTCCATGCAGGTGTCGGCGCCGTGATGGATCGCGAGATGCAGCTTCTCCAGCTCGCCGTCGATCTCCGAGGTGACGGCGGAGTTGCCGATGTTGGCGTTGATCTTGATGCTCGCCTCGCGACCGATCGCGATCGGGTCGAGCGCCTTGTGGTTCACGTTCGCCGGCACCACCATGCGTCCGGCGGCCACCTCCCGCCGCACCACCTCCGGATCGATGCCGTCGCGCTCAGCCGCACGCTGCATCTGCGGCGTCACCTCGCCCTTGCGCGCGTAGTACATCTGCGTGACGGCCGTGCCGTTTCCTCTTGCCATGCGTGCCTTCCTCTCTATTGGTCGTAGGCCGGGGTCTTGGCCCGGCTTCCCTACGGATTCGAAAGCTCTTCCTCGTACACTCGCGGTTGCCAGTAGCGGAAGAAGTGGTGCACCGGCCCGTGGCCCTCCCCGACCGCGTAGGCGGACTGCAGCGCCCTCGTGACGTACGCCTTCGCCATCGCCACCGCGCCGCGAACGTCGGAGCCCTTCGCCAGCGCCGCCGCGATCGCCGACGCGAAGGTGCAGCCGGTGCCGTGCGTGTGCTCCGTATCGACACGATGCGCCGTGTACTCACGGAAATCATGGCCGTCGTAGAGCAAGTCGGTCGCCGGGCCCTCGCGATGGCCGCCCGTGATCACGACGGCCCCCGCGCCCATCGACGCGAGCTCCTCGGCCCCAGCGCGCAGGTCGTCCCAGGAGGCGAGCGGCCTGCCCAGCAACGCCTCGGCCTCCGGCACGTTCGGGGTCAGCACGGCCGCGAGCGGCAGCAGCTCTTCTCGCAGCGTCCGCACCGCCTCCTCCGGCAGAAGCCGGTCGCCGCTGTTCGCGACCATCACCGGATCGACCACGAGCGGTTGCAGGCCGTGCTCCCGCACCTTAGCGGCGACGATCTTCACGACTTCGGCGCTCCCCAGCATGCCGGTCTTCACCACCGCGACCGGCATATCTTCCACGACCGCATCGATCTGCGCCGCGACGATCTCCGGCGAGAGCTCCAGCACCTGCGTGACACGCTGCGTGTTCTGAGCCGTGATCGCAGTGATCGCAGAGGTGCCGTAGACGCCCAGCGCGGCGAACGTCTTCAGGTCGGCCTGGATGCCCGCGCCCGCGCCGGAATCGGAGCCGGCGATCGTCAGCACGATGGGCGCGCGCCGTTGCGCAGACGCGCCGCCCTGGCCCGGCGGCAACAAAGCCGCCGGGTTGCCGGCGGCGTCGTGTTCAGACGATCCCTTCGCTGGCATTACCCAGATCAGGTTTGGCGGTCGCCCCGATGCGGCCGGGGCCTCTCAGCCGGGCCTCTAGTCCCAGCTCCCGCGACTATCCTGTTGTACTCGTACTGTACGGATGAGCGGGCGGCGCTGTCAAGGCGAAGCCGCCCGCAGCTCTTCGACCAGCCGCGAGACCGAAGGCCGGTCGGCGGGCTCACGGCCGCGGTATGCGTAGCGCACGATGCCCTCGCCATCGATCACGAAGTCGACGCCGAGCTGGAACGGGTCGACCGTAGTGCGGGTGAAGCGCCGCCTGCGCGGCACCAGCGTCGCGTAAGCCCAGAGCGTCCGCCAGCCGTAGAGCTGCAGCCGGGAGGCCTTCTTCAGGTCGAACGCCTGATACGCGCGATAGTCCGGGTCATGCAGCACCGGGAACGGTATACCGGTGTCCTCCGCCAGCCCGCGCAGCTTCTCCACCGGCGAGAAGCCCACCACCACCACCTGGCCTCCCGCTTCCTCGATCTCTGGCATCCGCTGTCGCAACTGCGACAGGTGCTCCGCTCAGGGCATTCAGCCGGGCTCGCGCAGGAAGATGAGCACGAGAGGCTTGCCAAGCCAGCGGTCGAGCGAGGTTGCTTTGCCGTCGAGGTCCTGGATCTCGACCGACGGGATCTTCTCGCCGACGCTCGGAGAGGGCATCGCTATGGCCCGGCGGACACGAAGGCGACGCCCGGCACGACTTCGAAGATCTTCGTCTCGCCGGCGTCAGACTGGAAGACGAGCTCGAGCATGCCGCCCAAGCCGGACTCCAGCTTGCCGGTCCCTTCCGCCGGGAAGTAGAGTCGCTCCAGCGCGCCGACGACGACGTACCGCACGTTGTACTTCCTCAGCAGCCGCTGACCTTCGGCAACGTCCGGCGTGGTGTAAAAGAGACTCACGTCCTGCTGTCGCTGCGTCACCAGGAAGGCGAAGTCGCCGCGCTGCTGCCGCTGGTGCCAGTCCCAGCCCGCCACCGCGGGCAGGCCGGTGTTGATGCTGTAACGGCTGCCCCAGCGGTAGAGGTCGGTCACGCCCTCCATGATCGTCGGCGAGCCCCGCACGTTCTGGCGCATCCACTGGATGCCCTCGAAATCGTCAGCCAGCCGGATCTCGCCGTTCGGGTCCGGGAACACGGCGCCCTGCATGTAGGCGAGGCCATCATCGGTGCGAGGCTGGATCGCTGTCTGGTTCGTGAAGCGATGCTGCACACGCTGCGGCGTGGCGAACACCGGGTAGGTGAGCGCCGCAAGAACCAGCAGCGTCGCACCCGCCGCGAACGCGCCCGTAAGGCCAAACGCGGGCCGCAGCCGCCCGAACCGCACCTGCGGCAGGCGCACGCCTAAGCGCAACTGCGGCCGCACCACATCGAGCACGTACCAGGCGCCGAACGCGCCCGCAGACGCCAACAGCACCCAGATGTGCAGGTAGAACTTGAACATCGTGTTCATCCGGCCGATGTCGCCGTCAAGCGCCGCCATCTCCACGCCCGCGCTCAGCAGGAGCGCCAGCCCGACCATGCCGACCACGAAGAGCTGGATCGCCTTATCGGCCCGCAGGCGGCGCATGGCGATCCAAACGATCGGGAGCAGCGCCGCGAGCCCAAAGAGCGCGAATGCAGTGACGGGCGTCGCGTGAGACGCGCCCTGCGCGTCCGTCGAGGCCTGCACCGGCGTGCCGCCCGGGAGCGGGTTGAAGATGCCGGCGAAGACGTCGCGCAGGAAGCCGCCCGCAGAGAGCCCGGTAATAGTGAAGTCGATCGGCGAGGCTTCGATCGCACGGCCGATCGTGCCGGCGAAGACCGCGCCCGCCACCACCAGCACCATGAAGACCAGCGTCAGCCGTGCGAAGTAGCGCCGCGGGCCCCAGCGCTTCACGCCTCTCGACGCGATTAGAGCGATGAAGCCGCCCGCGAGGAAGAGCAGCACCCCGAAGTGGATCAGGTACTGGTTGAACGGCGTCGTCTCCCGTACCTCAAGCTGATGGAAGCCGCTCGCCGGGAGCTGGTAGTTCTGCTGGAAGGGCAGGAAGAGGACGACGGAGAGCACCACGAACGCCCCGGCCTTCATCACCGTCTGCCAGAGCATGCTCATGCTGAAGCGTCCTTCCGCCAGCCGCTCCGCGATGACGATCGCGAAGAGGCCCATGATCAGGAACGGCGGATAGTCCCACGAGTTGATCCAGCGCAGCGCGCCCACGATCAGTGCCAGCAGCACCA
>JADFNZ010000073.1 GCA_022563135.1 Chloroflexota bacterium
TCGGTCACGTTCGGCGTGAGCTTCACAATGGTCGGTAGCGTGGTGCTTCGAACCACGGCTTCCGTCACAGCGGCGGCCGCCTCCGGCTCCTGACCGAACTCCATCCCGCCCCGGCGGGCGTTGGGGCTCGAGATATTCACTTCGATGCCGCTCACACCGTCGACGCCATCGAACCGCTGCGCCAGCTCGCCGTACTCCTCGACCGTCGCGCCCAGGATGCTTACGATGACCGGGATAGGCCAGCGCGCCCATGATGGCGCCAGCTTTCGGATCACCGCCTCCACACCGGGGTTCTGGAGGCCGATAGCGTTGAGCATCCCGGCCGCGGTTTCCACGGTGCGCGGCTGCGCGCTTCCGGAACGGGGACGAAGCGTAACCGTCTTGGTGACCACCGCGCCGAGCTCCTGTACCCGGAACCCAGTGCTCTTCTCCAGGCCGAAGCTGAACGTGCCCGACGCCGTCAGTACAGGGTTTGCCAGTAACAGGCTTCCCTTGCGGCCTACCAGCTCCACGCGTAGGTTCACGTCGCTCCGCTCCTGTTCGTGTGAGAATCGGAGCTATTATACGGCGAGGGCGGGGAGGGATCGAATCGAGAAAGAGAGGAGGCCCGCTGTGCGGGCCTCCAGCGGGTATAGACGGGCCTCGGGTTTAGTATCCTTCGCTCTCGCTGTGCTTCTGGCTGGGCTGGCGAGGACCGGCGCGTCCTCTCGCGCGGGACCAGCGTCCCAGGCGTGCGCCGCCCGTCTCTCGGACGGCATCGGCGGCGGCGTTCGGGTAGCGCTTTCTCCTACCGCAATGCTTACATACCCCCAGGCTTGTGGCGCCGTTCGGGGTCTCGATGACCCAGTGGTGACGGCACTGCGTAGTACTATGCGTGTATGCTCGGCGACCGCTGACGGCGATTCCTTCGCTCACATTCCACCTCCTTACGTCCCCCGTGTAGTAGAACGTCTAGAGCCAGGATACGTTCCCGTACGCCAGGTTTCAGTAGCGTAGCACACGTTATTTTCCTGTGTCAAGGTTTACACGATAAACAACAATAATTGTTACTAAAGGCGTTGCTGGGAGCATAGTCATTCGATATACTCGGAACAGGACGGGTGCTGTCAACCCGACCCTTTTCTCGTTGTATGACCACAACAAAGAACGAAATCCTAGCGCTGCTAAAGCGCAACGGCGGCCAGAGCGTCGCTGACTTGGCGGCATTGCTTCATCTTGCGACGATCACCATCAGGCAGCACCTCACGCATCTACAGCGAGACGGGCTCATCGTGTCCGAACGGCGCTCCGGGAGCAACGGGCGGGCCCACTATGCCTATCGGCTGAGCGCGAAGGGCCACGCGGCCGGGTTCCCGCGTCGATCCGACCGGATCGTGGCGCTGCTGATGCGGGAGATCGGGTTCCTGGATGGGCAGGAGATCAGGGGCCTTTCGCCGAAGGGGAAGACGCGCCTCGTACTGGAGCGGCTCGCCCGCCGTCTCGCTGAGGAGTACGCGCCTCTGGTGCAGGGCTGGCCCCTGCGGGAGCGCGTGGTCTTCGTGACGGAGGTGATGCACGCTGACGGCGGCTTCGCTGAGTGGGAGGAGACGGCGGGCGGGTATGAGATTCGGGACTTCAATTGCCTCTTCCATCAACTCCTTGATGGAGACGAGGACGTCTGCCTGTGGCATCGCAGCTTTCTCACGCTGATGCTTGGCGCGGAGGTGCGGGTACGCCCTTGCGTAGACGGCGCTGCGCAGTGCTGTCGTTACGAGATCGAGCGGATCGGCAAGGCGGCTCCGGTACGGGGACATCCGGTAGTTTCACGAACCTAGAGGGGTAGCGCATGCCTACAGAGCAGGAGATCTTAGAGGCGCTCAAGCGAGTAGAGGACCCCGACCTTCATCGAGACATCGTCTCGCTTGGGTTCGTTAAGGACATCGAGGTGCAGGACGGGCGCGTCAATCTGCGGATCGTCCTCACGACGCCGGCGTGTCCGGTACGCGAGGAGCTGCGCTCGCAGGCTGAAGAGTTGCTCAAGGCATTACCTGGCGTACAGGACGTTAACGTCACGATGGATGCGGAGGTGCGCTCGAACCAGCCGGGCGGCGACGCGAAGCCCGTGGAGGGTGTGCGCAACATCATCGCCGTTGCGAGCAACAAGGGTGGCGTCGGCAAGTCCACGGTGTCGGTCAATCTAGCGGTCGCTCTGGCGAAGAGCGGCGCGCGGGTAGGGTTGCTGGATGCTGACGTCACCGGCCCGAACATCCCGATCATGATGGGGTTCGAGGCCGGATTCATGGCTGACGGCGACGGCGGTCTCAAGACGGTCGAGAAGTACGGCGTGCGCATGATCTCACTCGGCTTCGTGCTGCCGCGGCTCTCTCCCGTCGTGTGGCGCGGGCCTATGGTTGGCACTGCGGTGCGGCAGCTTCTGCACGATATTAAGTGGGGCGATCTGGACTACCTTATCATCGACCTGCCTCCCGGCACCAGCGACGCCTCCATGAGCATGGCGCAGGAGACGGCCATCTCGGGTGTGGTGATCGTCAGCACGCCGCAGGCTGTGGCATGGGAGGACGCCGGCAAGGCCGTGGCGATGTTCGACAAGCTGAACGTGCCTGTCTTCGGCGTGATCGAGAACATGAGCTACTTCAATTGCCCCCACTGCGACGAGCGGACCGAGATCTTTGGCCACGGGGGGGGCAGGACGGCGGCGGAGGAGCTTGGCCTGGAGTTTCTCGGCGAGATCCCGCTCGATCTGAAGACGCGCGAGGGTGGCGATAAGGGCGTCCCGATCGTAGAATCGGAGCCAGAATCGTCGCAAGCGCAGGCCTTCGTTCGCGTGGCGGAGCTGGTGGCGGCGCGCTGCAGTATTCTCCAATACGCCTCCGCTGGTGTAGAATAGCTGTGTGACACTACGATTCTTCCGCCGTAAGGGCACGGCGAAAGCAGCAGCAGAAGAGCCCACGCCCGAGGAGGCCCCCACGACCGACTCGGAGCGACCGACACAAAGGCGGCGAAGGGGCGCTGGCACCAGGACTCGGCGCTCCAGCGGCGCGACAAGCGCACCGGCTAGCGAGCCGAACCCGGCGACTACCTCTTCCGCAAGCAAACCCACAAGCAAGAGCCGGCGCGGCCGGCGAGGCGGCTCCGCACGAAAGTCGCGGACCACGTCAACGCCACCGGCCGGCGCAGTGCAGCCCACCACGCCGGAGATCGCGCCTGCCGTGGAGACCGAGTTGCAGGGCCTGCCGGGCCTGGAGGCCCTGCTGAAGCAGCAGAGCGCGGTTCTGAGCCAGGTCACGGAACGCCAGATCGACGTGATGAAGGGGCTGCAGGGTTCACTTTCGGCGATTGAGAACCGGCTGGCTTCCATGGGAAGTCTGGGCGCACCGACGGAGCGGCCGCGTATCGGTATCTTCGTCGATGTGCCGAACATCGTGTACGCGGCGGAGCGGATGCGCGTGAAGATCGACTTCGGTAAGCTGGTGGAGCTGATCAGCCGCGACCGGGAGCTGGTGCGGGCGAGCGCGTATGCGCCCATCAGCGACGACCCGAACGAGCCTCTGGAGACGCAGCGGTTCGTCCAGCCCTTCGTCGGGCTGGGCTATCGCATCGTCACCAAGCCACTCAAGCGTTACGCAGATGGCACTGTGAAGGCGAACTTCGATGTGGAGCTGGCTATCGATGTGCTCACGATGTCCGACAGGCTGGACATCGTCTCGCTCGTCTCCGGCGATGGCGATTTCCGCCGGTTGGTGGAGATCGTCGCCAGCAAGGGCGTGCGCGTCGAGGTGGTCTCCTTCGGCCAGAGCGTGGCCGCCGAGCTGCGGGCGGTGGCGGACATTTACACGGAACTCAACGATCACCTGAAGGAGCTGCGGGTAACCAAGTGACGGACCGCGCCGCGCCGACGGTCCTCATCGCGGAGGACTACCCGGACTTTCGCGCACGGCTGCTCGCGCTGCTGGCGCCGCTGGACCTTACGTGCATCCCTGTCGCCAATGGCCGGCTCGCCATTGAGGTGCTGCAGAACGTAGCACAGACTGTGGACCTGCTGATCACCGATATGGACATGCCGGTCGACACCGGCTGGCAGGTGATCGAGGCGGCGCGCCGGCATCACGGAGCGGAGCTGCCCATCATCATGCAGACCGGTGAGGCCGGCTACAGCTACGTTCAACGCAGGGCGAAAGATCTTGGCATCACGCTGATCGACAAACGGGACGTGGATACGAGCTTGTTGCCGGCTGTCCGCGGGGCGCTCGGCCTGCCGGCGGACGAGACCGCATAACGGACCCCGCTAGATGAGTTGAGGCCCGCCCCGGGATAGGGGAGGGCCTCAAGGCTCATGGGCACTTGCAGCAGCGAGTCAGTTACCGGTGCCGTCGGACGGGCTATCCGTGCTCCCGTTCCAGTAGGAGCGCGTTGTCGTTTGCCTCCGCCGCCACGCGCTTCCGCGCCAGTCTAGCGTACTCCGCGACCGATTCGATCAAGAGCCAGCGCCGGCCATGGCGGCTGGCGGCGACGGCCAGCGTTCCGGCGCCGCCGAAGGGATCGAGCAAGAGTTCGTCCGGCTGAGACGCGAGCCGGACCGCCCGCTCGATGAGCGCCAGCGGCTTCTGCGAGGGGTGCGCTCCGTTGATGCGCTCCTTTCGCGCCGTGACGGGGAACTCCCACAGGTTTCGCATCTGCTTGTTCCCGTTCATCGCCTTGGCGTCCGCGTAGTTGAACGTCCAGTTCTTCGCGCGCTTAGGCGTCTCGTTCACGGCCCAGATGATCTGCTCCGTGCTCTCCGTCAGCATGCGCGCGGTGATGTTCGGCTGGGCGTTCGGTTTGAACCAGATGATAGAGTTGAGGATCCGCCGCTCCAGCACCTGGCCCAGCAGGAAGCCGAGCAGGTAGATGTTGTGGAACGTCCCGAATACGAGAATGTTCCCGTTCGGCTTGACGACGCGGCAGACCTCGCGCAGCCAGTCCAGGCTGAAGCGAAAGTATTCGTCCTCCGTGAACTGGTCCCAGGCCTCCTGCATCGTCACGTGCGACGAGAAGGCCCAGCTTAGGCCGCGCTTGCTGCCACCACGGCCCCGGCCGGAGGCGATACCAAACGGAGGGTCCGCGATGCAGTGATCGACGCAGTCGTCCGGCCACGATCGCATCACCTTGAGGCAATCGCCGGTGTAGATGTGGTTGGGGTTTGGTTCAGACATGACGAAAGAACTGATCAACTGCGATGGTATCTTAGTAAATAAACCGCGTCAAGGCTGGTTCTCCGTTCGGCCCAGGTAGTCCAGCGCCAGCGCCAGGCAGCGCTCGATCGGCTGGGTGGTGTCGATGCGGAGGTAGGGGCCCTGCGGCGCGATCGTCTCCCAGCCGCTGTCCAGCGTCTCCTCGCCGGGGTTGCTGGCGAGCCGGGGCCGCTCGCGCAGCCGGCGAGCGAGTTCGCCTCGATCGTCGCAGAGGCACTCGATGAAGTAGTACGGTACGTGTCGCTTGCCTGCTATAGCGGCGCCGTTGGTTGGGATCGTCTCCCAGGATGAGGGGCTGTCTAGCACAACGCTCAGCCCCTGGCCGAGTAGATGGTCGGCCAGGGCGAAGAACGCCTCATAGGCGACGCCGCCGGCCTTCGATTCTGCGACGCCCCCTTTCAGCGCGGCGGTCTTCAGCACATCTTTGTCGATCACCACCGCTCCCGTGCGATGCCCGATCATGCGCCCAAGCGCGCTCTTGCCGGAGCCCGGCGCGCCGGCCATCTGGAGCAGGAAGAGAGAATCGGTCATGGTTGCGGCACGGCGCTTCCTCGAAGCTGAGGGTTTTCCAACCCCCTGGGCGGTTCGTAACGTCTATCTTTGCAGAAACCCGCGGCCTTCTCCTCCTAGAAGAGATCTCGCAGGTCGAACTGCGGGCCGTCTCGGCAGACCAGGCGAATGCCGCGCTTCGTCTCCACAGCGCAGCCGTAGCAGATGGCAGTGCCGCAGGCCATCCCCTCTTCGAGCAACACTTGCACCGGCCGGCGCACCCGGCGGCGGCGCATCGTCTCCGCCAGCGCCTGGAACATCGCGTTCGGCCCGCACGCGAAGGCCTGGTCGCACCACTCCAGGTGGTCGGCGAACGCCTCCGTTGCCAGGCCGCGCCGGCCGAGCGAACCATCCTCCGTTGTCACGACCACCTCGACCTCCGCCGCCAGATTCGGCGCGGGGAAAAGCTGCTCCGCGCTGCGGCCGCCCAGCACGAGCGTGACGCTCCTGCCCTGCTCGACGGCTTCGTCCGCGAGCCAGACGAGCGGCGCCACGCCGATGCCGCCGGCCACGAGGAGAAGCTGGCTCGATGTCTTCCGGACGCTATAGCCGCGGCCGAGCGGACCCCAGCAGAAGACCAGATCGCCGGGTCTCCTAGCGGCGAGCCAGCGCGTGCCTCGTCCCACGATGTCGTAGAGGATCGCCCATTCGGGGCCGTCTGGCCCTTCGCGAGTGCGATGGATGCTCATCGCGCGGGGCAGCAGGGGGTCCGCCTGCGGTACGTCACCCGGCTCCACGCAGCGGAGCATGACGAACTGGCCTGGGCTCGCGTTGCGCACGATCTCCGGCGCCAAAAACCAGGTGATGTGTGTCTCGCCGTAGAGCCGCTGATGCTCAGTGACGCGGGCGAGGGCCGTCTTCATGCGCCGGCAGGGCGCAGGTAGTCACGCAGGGGCTGTACCGTAAATGTCTGGACGCCGGCCAGCAGCGCCTCGGCGACGGTGCGGGCGGTGTCCAGGCTCGTGAAGCAGGGGATGCGCTTCTCCGCGGCGGCGCGGCGGATGTGGAAGCCATCGCGTAGGGTGCCGGTGACGCGTCCCTCGGGGATGTTGATCACGCCGTCGACCGTGCCATCGCGGATCACGTCCACCACGTTCGGGTGGCCTTCGCTGAGGCGCTTCGTGATCTGCTCCACGGGCAGGTCGAGCGCCCGGATCATGCTCGCCGTGCCCTCGGTAGCGTAGAGGCGGAAGCCCGCCTGGATGAGCTGCCGGATGATCGGCATCGCCTCTGCCTTCTGCTTGTCGGCGATGCTGAGCAGCACGGCGCCGCCGGCCGGCAACGCCAGCTCCGCGGAGAGGAGCGCCTTCGCGAACGCGGCGGGGAACGTGCGGTCGACGCCCATCACCTCGCCCGTAGACTTCATCTCCGGCCCGAGGTAGGTGTCCACGCCGCCGAGCTTTGACATCGAGAACACCGGCGCTTTGACGGCGACCAGTGGTTGCGCCGGCCAGAGCCCGCCGCGATACCCCTGGTCTTGGAGCGAGCGGCCGAGCATGACGTGGGTCGCAAGGCGTACGAGCGGCACGCCGGTCACCTTCGAGATGAAGGGCACTGTGCGGCTGGAGCGGGGGTTGACCTCCAACACGTAAACGTTGGACGACTCTTCCGTCCTCACGATGACGTACTGCACGTTCATCAGGCCGCGAACGTTGAGCGCGAGGGCGACGCGCTGCGTGTAGTCGACGACGGCCGCGATCTCCTCGCCGGTCAGGCTGATCGGCGGGTAGACAGCCATAGAGTCGCCGGAGTGGACGCCGGCCCGCTCGATGTGCTCCATAATGCCGGGGATGAGGATCTGCTCGCCGTCACAGACCGCGTCCACCTCCACCTCCAGGCCTTCGAGGTACTTGTCGATCAGGACCGGCTTGCCCGGGCCTGCCTCGGCCGCGGCGGCGACGTACTGGATCAGCTCACTCGCGTTCTGGACGATCTCCATCGCGCGGCCGCCGAGGACGTAGCTGGGGCGGACCAGCACCGGATAGCCGATGAGCTGGGCGGTGCTCAGCGCGTCTTCGACGTTGGTGACGGCGGCGCCGGGCGGCTGGGGGATGCCGAGCCCCGTGAGCAGCTCCTCGAAGCGCCGCCGGTCTTCCGCCATGTCGATCGCCTCCGCGCTGGAGCCGAGGATCGGCGTCGCGGCCACGTGCAGCGGGCCGGCGAGGTTGATCGCTGTCTGGCCGCCGAACTGGACGATGGACGGCGGCGCGCTCCCGTTCGCCAGGCGCGCGGGCTCGCCGATGGCCGTGGGCGCCGGCTCGAGCACACCGCTCTCGTTGTCCAGGATGTCCCGCACGGACTCCTCGTCGAGCGGCTCGAAGTAGAGCCGGTCGGAGGTGTCGAAGTCCGTCGAGACGGTCTCAGGGTTGGAGTTGGCGATGAGGGCGCGATAGCCGGCGTCCTGCAACGCCCAGACGGCGTGCACGGAGCAGTAGTCGAACTCGATGCCCTGGCCGATGCGGATCGGCCCGCTGCCGATGACGAGCGCTTTCTTGCCGGCGAGCGGTGCGGCTTCGTTCTCCTCCTCGTACGTGCTGTAGAAGTACGGGGTCGCGGCGTCGAACTCGGCGGCGCAGGTATCGACCATCTTGTA
>JADFNZ010000074.1 GCA_022563135.1 Chloroflexota bacterium
GCAGCTCCTCCCAGTCGCGGTCCATGTTGCGGTAGCGGTTGAGGCCGCCGCGAAAGCCGGTGCGCTCGAACTCCGCCGTGTAGTAGTCGAGGTCTTCCTCCGTGAGCCACGCGGGGAGTTCGTCCGGCTCCGGCATCCCCTCCAGGAACTTCGCCGTTGCGGGCTTCTGCTCCGTTGCCCAGCCTTCGGGCGCATCGCCGGAAGCGGCGTACATGAACATGCGAATCGAACGGCGCACGTCCGCCTCGAGCTCCGCTTCGGCGACGCCCGGCTCCTGAAAGTAGATGATGTAGAAGAAGCGTTCGCCGAAGAGCTTCTTCATCGTCTGGACAGGCGGCGCGGCCCCGCGCGGCAGGAACGGCACGCTCAGCCCCGCGACGGCCCGGAAGCGATCCGGCTCCAGGATGGTGCAGTTCCACGCCATCGGCGCGCCCCAGTCGTGCCCGATGACGACGGCCGTCTCCTCGCCGAGGGCGTCGAGGACACCGACGGCGTCAGCGACGTGGTTCTTCATCGTGTACGCGTCGATCGGCTCCGGCGCGTCCGTCCGTCCGTAGCCGCGCACGTCCGGCGCGACGGCGTGGAAGCCGGCCTCCGCCAACGCCGGGAGCTGATGTCGCCACGAGTACCACGACTCGGGAAAGCCGTGTAGCAGCAGCACCAGCGGGCCTTCGCCCTGCTCGGCGATGTGCATGCGGATGCCGTTGGTCTCGATCGTGCGGTGCTTGATCTCTGTCAGCGTCACCGTGGCCTCCTATCCTGACTTTCCGTCACCGTCGCGCGGGTGGGTCTCGTTGTAGTCCTGGATCGCCTTCACCACGGCCTGCGTCGCCTTGCCCATCAGCGTCTCCGTGGTCTCGTGCGTCCACGCCTGCGAGCGCTTGATCCACGAGGTCTGGTCCTGGACCTCCGGCATGACGTACTTCGCGAGCAGCTCATAGCTGCGGAAGGTCTGCTCCCGCGTCGCCCAATCGTGCGCGAGGCCGAGCAGGCAGCCGAAGCCACCCGACAGCTCCTGCAGCTTGCTGATGCGCTCGATGGCGTCGTCCGGCGTGCCGATGATCGCGCCGCCGTAGGCGTTCATCGCCTCCGCCATAGCGCGGCCGGACTCCACCGGCTTCCGGTTCGGCGCGCCGATGGTGCCGACGAAGTAGTCGTTGTTCCAGCCCATCAGCCCTTCCTCGATCTCGCTTATCGCCTGCTCGCGCGTCGCGGCCAGGTGGATCGGCAGGACGATGCGCCAGTCGTGCCGGTCGGGCGGCTCCCGCCCGGCCTCCTTGGCGGCGGTCTCGCAGAAGCCCCACTGCGTCGTCAGCGCGCTCAGCCCCTCTTCGGAGAAGGAGGCGACCGAGAGGACGCCGGCCCCGTGCTTGCCGGCGCTGGTCATCCCGGCGGGGCTGATGGTGGAGGCGACGGCGATGGGCATGGTGGGGCGCTGGATCGGCTTGAGCTGGAGCTGGGCGTCCCGCAGCTCGAACCAGTCGCTCTTGTAGCTGATCGGCTCCTCCTCGGTGAGCAGCCGCAGGATAATGCCAAGCGCCTCGTCCATCATCGGGCGCTGGCGCGTCGACTCGATGCCGAGGAAGTGCGCGTCGCCGGGCAGGGCGCCGGGGCCGACGCCCAGCATCGCGCGGCCGCGCGTCAGGTGGTCGAGCTCGACGATGCGGTCCGCGACGTGGAACGGGTGGTGGTAGGGGAGGCTGACGACGCCGGTGCCCAGGCGGATGCGCGACGTGTGCTCGCCCGCCACCGCCAGGAACATCTCCGGACTGGCGCTGATCTCCCAGCCGCCGGAGTGGTGCTCGCCCGCCCAAACCTCGTCGTAGCCCAGCTCGTCGAGCCAGGTGATGAGCTCGATGTCGCGGCGCAACGCCAGGGTCGGGTTCTCGCCCGCGGGGTGAAACGGCGCGAGAAAGATGCCAAAGTCGAGCCGCTCGGGAACCATCAGTCCTCCTCAGTACTGGCGAGAAGCCGCCCCGCCATCATATCGGACGGGTGCGCTACGTCAACGACGGCCGACCGCTTCTCCAGAGCTGACGTGCGTCGAGGCTGGGGCAAGATTCTTCGCGGAGATTATCCTTGAGCGGGGCGAAGGGCTCAGAATGACAGAGCGCCCCGTCACCCTGAGCGGAGCGAAGGGTCTGGCGACTATGGCCGCAAGCCGCCGTCTTGATGGGTGCCCGTTCGAGCGGATTTAGATGGCGATAGTCGACGATCTGACCGCCATTCCTGAACCAGTCGTTGACCATGTACCAGAGCCGGACGGGCGGCGTATGATGGCGGCGTACGCCCAAGCTAAGGAGGAGCACCATGGCAGACAGCCCGATCGACTACGAAACCCGAGGCGCTCTCGCGTTCGTCACGCTCAACAGGCCCGAACGGCTGAACGCCATCGACCGCAGACTCGCGGTCGCGCTGGAGGCGGCGATAGCACGGGCGAACGAGGAACGCGACGTGCGCGTCATCGTCCTGCGAGGGGCAGGACGCGCCTTCTGCGCCGGCTACGATCTCCAGGACGCGCCGCAGGCGGAGGCGGAGGCGCAAGCGGGCGCGGGCGGCTGGGATCCCGTCGCCGACTTCCGCGGCATGTCGCGCAACGTGCGCGCGTTCATGAGCCTTTGGGAGTCGCGCAAGCCCGTCGTCGCGCAGGTGCATGGCTGGTGCGTCGGCGGCGGCACGGACCTGGTGCTCTGCGCGGACCTGATCTATATGGCGGAGGACGCGCGCATCGGCTACCCGCCGTCGCGCATCTGGGGCACGCCGACCACCTGCATGTGGGTCTACCGGCTGGGGCTGGAGCACGCCAAGCGGCTGATGCTCACCGGCGAGGCGCTGGACGGACGCGAGGCGGAGCGCATTGGCCTCGTCTCGCGCGCGGTGCCACCGGAGCGGCTGGCGCAGGAGGTTGAATCGTTCGCGGAGAAGCTCGCCACCACGCCGGTGAACCAGCTCGTAATGAACAAGCTGCTGGTGAACCAGGCCTACGAGAACATGGGGCTGCGGACGACGCAGATGCTCGGCACGTTTCTGGACGGCATCGCGCGGCACACGCCGGAGGGGGTGGAGTGGCGGGAGCTGGCGATCCGCGAGGGGTTCCAGGAGGCCGTCAGGCGTCGCGACGAGCCGTGGGGCGACTACAGCGCCCGGCCGCCCGATACGTAGCGCCGGGCGTGGGGACTAAGCGCCTTGCTCGCTCGGCGCGCGACGGCGCGCCACCGCGCTGATCTCCCGCAGCGAGCCGTAAATGTCTGCGAACGACCGGACGAGGCCCGTCTCGTAGTAGGCGATGCCTCGCTCCGCGCAGAAGCGCCGCACGATCGTCTGCGCGTCGCGCAGCTTATTCCGGGGCATGTTCGGGAAGAGGTGGTGCTCAATCTGGAAGTTGAGCCCGCCGTACCAGAAGTCGATCAGCGGGCTGGACCGGACGTTTCGCGCGGTCAGCACCTGCTGGTGCAGGAAGTCGAGATCGCCGCGGCCGTCGAGCATCGGCATGCCTTTGTGGTTCGACGCGATGACGGAGGAGAAGTAGCTGCCGAAAACGAGCTGGTGTAGCGCCACGAAGAGCAGCGCCGGCCAGAGGCCAAGGAAGATGTACGCCAGGCCGAAATACAATCCGTAGTGGAGCGCGATCAACGGCAGCTCGATCAGGGGGTACTTGCCTCGCGCGTTGCGCAGGTGTCGAAACGAGGCGTACTGGAGCACGATCATCTCGAGGGTGAGCAGCGGCAAGAGGAAGAGCTGGTACTTCACGAGGAAGCTGAGGAATCCCTCCCGGCGGCGCGCTTGCTCCTCTGACAGCGAGAGGATAATCATGTCGGCGTCGGGGTCCGCGTCCATCTCGTTCGGGCTGGCGTGGTGCCTGCTATGCCGATAGATGAACCAGCGGTTGCTCATCCCCAGCAGCACGTTCCAGTAGATGGAGCCGATGATGTTGTTGTTGCGCGGCGAGCGGAAGATCTGGCGATGCGAGGCGTCGTGGCCGAGGAAAGAGATCTGCGTGAACGCGAACGCGAGGAACGCGGCGTTCAGGAGCTGGATCCAGAACGCATCGACGAGTACCAGGACGGCCACACTAGCGGCAACTAGGCTCAGGACGAAGAGCGTGTTCACGATATAGAACCGCGGCTGCTTTTCCAGCAGGCCGCGCTCTTTCACGAGACGTTTCAGCTCTACGTACTGGTTCTCGCCAAGGCGCTGGACCGTCGATTGCTGGCCCGATCCGGCAGCATTCGTACTCCGCGTTTCGATTGTGGCGGCTTCGGCAACGCTGACTGCTGCTCCCGTCATCGTGTACCTCCCGCGCATCGCGCAGACCTCACCCTCCTCACAATATCGGACTGTGCCATCTGTCTGCCAGTTTCGCCCGCGCCGCCGCGCTGGGAGCGCCGTTGCGTCCGGTTCCAAGAGCGCCGGTTTGATACACTGGCTCCGCACATGACGGCCGTCCGCACAGACCCGGAGGCGATCAAGCCACTGCTGCGCGACCTGGGCCAGGGCCCGAGCCGCGGGCGCTCGCTGTCGCGCGAGGAGGCGCGCTTCTGCCTGGACCAGATCCTGGACGGCCGCGCGACGGAAGCGCAGAGCGGCGCGTTCCTCCTACTCCAACGCTACAAGGGCGAGACGCCGGAGGAGCTCCTGGGCTTCATCGATGCTATCCGTGGCCGGACGTCGACGCACCTGATCCGGCCGAAGGTGGAGGGGCTGCTCGACGTTGGGAGCCCGTACGACGGCCGGCTGCGGCACCTCGTCGTCAGCCCGGCGGCCTCCATCGTCGCGGCTGCCTGCGGGGTGCCGGTCCTCCTGCACGGCGAGGAGGGCGTGCCGCCGAAGCACGGTCTTACCATCGGCGCCGTCCTCGACGAGCTCGGTGTGCCGACGAACGACGCGCCGGATGCGGTCGAGCGCAGCATCGAAGCGATCGGCATCGGCTTCCTACGGCAGACGCGCTTCGCGCCGGACCTCGCGGCGCTGCGCCGCCTGCGCGACGAGATCGCGCTGCGCAGTCCCCTGAATATGGTGGAGAAGATGTACGATCCCGCGGGCGCGCCGTACCATCTCATCGGCCTGACGCACCTGCCGTACCTGGATAAGCTCGGCGGCGCTCTCGCGGGCATGGGGTTCCGCAAGACCGCGCTCGTCCAGGGGTTGGAGGGGCACGAAGACCTCCCCACGAGCCGCGGCGTGCGGGTAATCGAGTTCTCGGGCGCGGATCGAGCCGAGATGAACGAGTACCGTGTGAAGGCAACCGACTACGGCCTCGCCCCTGCCCAAGACGGTGATCTCGCGCCGGGCGGCCCTGACGGCGGCCGTCCATCGGCCGATCGATCCGTCGAACTTACGCTCCAGGTCTTGCAGAGGGAGGCTTCGGCAGCGTGGACCGATCTGGTAGCGTTCAGCGCGGGGTTTCGCGTGGCCCTTACCGGGCGAGCGGCGGATCTAGAGGAAGGCGTGCGACAGGCGCAGCGGGCGATCGAGAGTGGCGACGGCTGGCGCTTGCTGGAGCGATGGCGGAAGAAGAGGTAAGAACGAGTCGAAAGGAGTTGACACGTGGCGAGATCAGGGAACGGCGCAACGCCGGGGAAGAGCACGGAGCAGGTAGCCGCGGAGCTGAGACGGCGGTTGGAAGAGCAACTCGGTCGCGACCGCACGGAGGCGATTTGGCGCGATCCGAACAGCGTGCCGGATGTGGTGCAAGATGAGCATGAGGCGGCGTCCGTTGCGCAGATCTTTCTCCAGGCTTGGAAGGAGCTGCCGGAGGAGGGCGCCGCAGAGCAGCCGCGCCGGCGGTCCGGTTTCCGGCGTGGTTTGCGGCTGGCGCTGATCGCCGCTGTCGGCGTCTGGGCCATGTCGTTTGTGAAGCGGGCGCGCCGGTCGTCGGACGAAGACTCGGTGTAGGCGTAGAGCGAGCCTCCAGCCCGTCGGCCGGGCTTCCGAGCGCTCGCCTCTTTCGTCATACTTGTGTCGCCATGGCGAACCAGGAGCATCTCGCGCTCGTGCGGAGCGGCGTCGAAGTCATCAACCGCTTCGCGCGCGAGCACGAGGAGATCGCGCTGGAGCTGGAAGGCGCCGATCTGAGCGGCCTCGATCTTCGGAACGCGCGGCTTCAGGCCGCGCGCCTGGCCGGATGTAACCTAGAACGGAGCGACCTGCGCAACGTTCGCTTCAATTCAGCGGACCTGCGCCGGTGCAACCTGCGACAGGCCGACCTGCGCGGCGCCAGCCTGCATCGTGCGGACCTCACCGGCGCCGACCTGCGCGGCGCTCGCCTCGACCCGATCGGCCTCGGCGGCCAGCGCTTCTGCATCGCGCCGGCCACGTTCGAGGGTGTTCGCTGGGAGCGCGAGGAGTTGGAACGCATCTTGGCGCTGATCAACCTGAACCCGGACTGGGAGGTGCGCTGGGAGCTCGTCGCGAAGGACAAGAGCTAGCGGCGCGCGATACTATAGTCTGGTAGCCCGCATGCGTGCCCCCGTCGTCTAGTGGACTAGGACGCTGGCCTTTCAAGCCGGAAACAGCAGTTCGATTCTGCTCGGGGGTACCAATCTACCTCTTCATAATCGTCTAGTTGTTCAGCGCGGTGGACGGCCGAACGGCCCTATCGATCTCATCCGCCGGTCATCGAACGAACGGCTCGATCGCCGTGCGAAGACGGCGCGTCGCGGCGACAGAGGTTGACCAAACGCCGCCGCCAGCGTAGCATACCAGTGCGATGGGGCGTGCCCATCCTGAGCTACCAGGTGAACGTGAGGCTTCCTGGTTGGCCATCGAGCGCCCGGCTGGCGAAGCCGGGTAGGGTGCGCCGAGGCGCTGCGAGAAGCTGACAACAACACGGAGCAGCGTCGCGCCATCGCACAACTATTGTCAGCGAATGTAAACGGACGGAGCATAGGAGGCGGGCGCGGAGATCGCCCGTTCAAGGAGGGTTCTCAGAAATGGCCACAGGGACGATTACGCGGATTGTCCGCGACCGCGGCTTTGGCTTTATCAAGCCTGACGGTGAGACAGACGAAGTGTTCTTCCACAGCAGCGTGGTTGAGCAGCCGACATTCGATGAGTTGAACGAAGGCCAGCAGGTCGAGTTTGAGACCGAGGCTGACCCCCGGCAGCCGCAGCGCAGCCGGGCCGCCCACGTACGCCTAGCGAGCAGCTAACGCCCAGGGCTGCCGGGTCGGCCAGCACCGGCGACTCTTGCTTAACAGGAATTCGATACTCAGGAGCGGCAGTCGGGCGTGCAAGCGATCCCGGCGCCGCTCCAACGCTTCCCCACCGATCGGCCGGCGAACTGTTACTGACCACGTTGCGCCGCAAGCGTTGGGCGCGCCTTTGCGTGTTCCTTCGCCTGGCGCCCGGTGTCGTCGTCCAGCTCGTACGTAAAGCCCCATTCGGAGATAGTGCGAACCACGGCGCTAAGCTCCTGCCCTTTCTTCGTCAGGCAGTATTCGGACTGCGGCGGGTGATCGCCCAGGCCTGCTCCATCTGCAATCTGCTAACAAGCCTGCCTGCAATGAACATCTCCCGCTAGCAGGACTATTGATAGTGTTTTTTACGTAACGACTTGACGAATTCTCTCTCAGGGAGTAGTATTGCCCCCTAATTGTGGTCGGGGGGTCCATCAGTATTCGTCTAGCCTGGCTCTGGCGCCCCAAGGAGGGGGAGCAGGGATGCTTATACGACGGCTCAGGCCGAGTTACAGCTCACAGTTCCAACATCCACCAGAGGACTCAGAGAGCCCGCTAGGCAGGCGACTCCCGTGGCGCGTATCGCCTCCCTCGGCTATCTTTCACGGCGATCTTTCCCGTACTTCAATGTTGCATACTGTCTCGATCTACCAAGCCATTTTCTACAGAAGGCGTAAGAAAATATCGTCTCATATGGTCTTTATGAGTAGCAGGTTGTTATTAGACCCGTGAAGGCGGACGGCGAGTGAGAGGAGGGCATGTAGAGATTCCAGACGCAACGCCACCAATCATCAGAAGGCAGAGAAACGATCGAGCTCTTAGATCGAGCTCTTAATGGAAGGAAGGAACAACGATCATGGCAGGGAAGATTCTCGTAACAGGCGCAACGGGGAACGTTAGCAGTGGTCTCATCCCCGAGCTGATTGCCAAGGGCGCAAGCGTTCGTGCCCTGGTGCGTGATGCGACGAACGCGCAGGGCCTTAGGGACCAAGGCGTTGAGGTGGTCATCGGCGATTTCGACAAGCCCGAGACCCTCGACGCCGCCTTTAGCGGGGCGGATAAGGTGTTCCTGCTGACGCCCCCAAACCCGGACCAGGTCACCCAAGCCCGCAACGGCATCGCCGCCGCCAAGCGCGCGGACAGCCCGTACATCGTCAGGCTGTCGGCTGGGGCGCTCGAGACGGCGCTG
>JADFNZ010000075.1 GCA_022563135.1 Chloroflexota bacterium
GACCGCGAGGGCGAGCAGGCGGTTGTAGAGGTCGAACCCGACCGCGTGGATGTGGCCGCTCTGCTCGGCGCCCAGGATGTTGCCGGCGCCGCGGATCTCCAGGTCGCGCATCGCGATCTGATAGCCGGCGCCCAGCTCCGTAGCTGCCATGATGGTGTTGAGTCGTTGCTCCGCCGTCTCGGTCAGCTGCTTGCCGCGCGGTACGAGGAAATAAGCGTAGGCGCGACGCGTGCCGCGACCGATCCTGCCTCGCAGCTGGTAGAGCTGCGACAGGCCGAAGCGGTCGGCCCGGTCCACGATCAGTGTGTTTACGTTCGGGAGGTCCAGCCCCGACTCGATAATCGTCGTCGATAGCAGAACGTCGAATTCGCCGGCCGTGAACTCGGCCATCACCGACTCCAGCTCGGTCTCCACCATCTGGCCGTGTCCGATGCCGATGCTCGCCTCTGGCACCAGCTTTCTCAACTCGTTCGCGAAACGGTCGATCGTCTTGACCCGGTTGTGGACGAAGAAGACCTGGCCGCCCCGGTCGATCTCGCGCAGGATCGCCTCCCGCACCAGTTCGGCGCTGTCCTCGGATACGTACGTCTTGATCGGCAGCCGGTCTTCGGGCGGGGTGTCGATCGTGCTCATGTCGCGCACGCCGGCGAGTGAGATATACAGCGTGCGCGGGATCGGCGTAGCGCTCATGGTCATCACGTCCACATCGCGCCGCATCCGCTTGAGGCGCTCCTTGTGGACGACGCCGAACCGGTGCTCCTCGTCGATCACGACGAGGCCCAGGTCTTTGAACGAGACGTCCTTCTGCAACAGCCGGTGCGTGCCGATGACAATGTCGACCGCGCCGGCGCCGAGCGCTTCGACGACGGAGCGCTGCTCGCGCTCCGAGCGAAAGCGCGAGAGCATCTCGATGCGTGCCGGGAAGCCGGCGAGCCGCTCTCGGAATGTGGAGAGGTGCTGCTGAGCGAGCACGGTTGTCGGGACGAGGATGGCGACCTGCGTGCCGTTCATCACCGCCTTAAACGCCGCGCGCACTGCTACCTCCGTCTTGCCGTAGCCCACATCGCCGCACACGAGCCGGTCCATCGGCCGCGGGCGCTCCATGTCGGCCTTCACCTCTTCCACGGCGGCGAGCTGATCTGCCGTCTCTACATACGGGAAGGACGCCTCCAGCTCCTGCTGCCAGGGCGTGTCCGGTGGTACTGCGCGGCCCGGCAGCAGCTCGCGGGCGGCGTAGAGCTCCAGCAGTTCGTGGGCGAGCTCAGCGACGGCGCGGCGAACGCGCGCCTTCGCCCGCGACCACTCCTGACTGCCCAACCGGGTGAGGGCCGGCTCGCGGTCGCTCGGACCGACGTACCTGCTGAGCCGGTCCACCTGTTCGGCCGGTACGTAGAGCCTGTCACCATCGGCATAGTGCAGCTCCAGGTACTCCCGCTCCACGTCGCCGATCGTGCGCCGGACCATGCCGGCAAAGCGGGCGATGCCGTGCTCGATGTGCGCGACGTAGTCGCCGGGGCCGAGCGCCGCCAAGAATGCGTCGCGGCTCTGGCCGCTGCGGCTGGGCGCCCGGCGCCGCTTCTTGAAGAAGCCGAGCACCTCGGCATCGGAGAGGACGGTCAGGGGTGGCTGCGAGGAGGTGAGGCGCCAGCCGTGCGCCAGGGCTCCCGCGACGAGTGTGGTCATGCCCGGCTGTGGCGGGTCGGGACGCTGCGTGAGCGCAGCCGGAACGCCGTACTCGTCCAGCACCTCTGCCAGCCGCTGGGCCTGCTGCGACACGATTACGACCGCATGCCCGCGAGCGGTCGCCTCCGCGACGTCCGCGGCGAGCGTGCGCAGCCGTCCGCCGTAGGCGTTCGCCGGTGCGAACGGTAGGCGGAGCGACGCCGGGCCGTCTGTCGGCGGCGTCTCCTGGACGGTTGCCTCCTCAGCGGGGTTCTCTCCTGCCGCCCAGCGCGAGAGATGAAGCGGCCGCGGCGCGTCATCTAGGAGCGCTCGCAGCTCCTCCCAGGTTGCGTGAGGCGATGGCAGGCCGACCGGCAGCTCGCCGCGCGCCTCCAGCTCCTTGCGTGTCTCCTCGGTCTGAGCGTCGTACTCCTCCAGCGCCTGGGCGAGGTCCGCGGGTTCGTCGACGATCGTCAGGCTCGGCTGCGGGAGGTGCTCCAGAAGCGACCCGGATGCGAGGAAGGGGACGTAGAACGCTTCATCAGGCAGCGCATCGCCTGCCTGCAGCCGTGACAGCTCCTCCTCGTAACGCTCGCGCGTCTCCGGGCCGCAGCGGGACAGATCGATCTCGCGAGCGAGCGTGCCGGCGGCTGCCGGCAGGTCGATGACTTCCCGCGCCGGCCCGAAGCTGGCCGCGTCCAGCGCGTCGCCCGAACGCTGGGTCTCAGGGTCGAAGTAGCGGAGGCTCTCGATCCGGTCGCCGAGGAACTCGATCCGGATGGGCGCGCTCTCCGTCGCCGGGAAGGCATCGACGATTCCGCCGCGACGGGCGGCGTCGCCGGCCAGCTCCACGAGCGGCACGACCCGGTAGCCGTAGGCCAGGAGCGATTGCAACAGCTTCTCCGGCGTGCTCCGCGCTCCGACGAGAAGGTCCGGCACTGTTCGCTCCAGCGCGCCCTTCGGGAGCGTCCGTTGCGCAAGCGCCGCGCCCGAGGTGACGACGACGCAGGGCTGCGCCTCGTGGAGAGCGTGCAATGCGAGCAGCCGTTCGCGCAGCGCCTCCGGATCGGGAAGGAGCCGTTCGTAGGGGAACGCATCGCGTTCGGGGAATGGCAGGACGGGTAGCGCGTCACCGAGCCACGGGCCGAGCTCCTCCACGAGCGCGAGCGCCTGCTGCGGCTTGGGCACGATGACGAGCGTTGGCGCGGCAGTGCGGCGCGCCAGTGCGGCGATGACGGCGGCCTTTGCCGCGTCGCTCAAGCCGAGAGCGGCGGGCTCGCGTCGCTCATCTGCGGGCTCCAGCAATTCGCGGAGCCCGCAGGCATCCTCGATCGCTGGCAGCAGGTTGGAGAGGTCCATCGCGCTCCTGGAAACGCCGAAACGGGCTGGTCAACGGGCGACCAGCCCTGCGCGGCCAGTGTAGCACAGCGGATCTAGTTGAACTCCGCCATCGCCCGCTCAACGCCGTCGCGTAGCGTCGCTTCGATCACCTCGATTGCCCGTTCGACCGCCTCGTCCAGCACGCGGCGCTCGTCTGGCGGCGGGTCGGAGAGGACGTACTGCGCGACGACGTCCGGTTCGTAGGATGGCTTGCCTGCGGCGACGGGCCGCCCGATGCCGATGCGCAGGCGGGGAAACTGATCGCTCTTCACCGCTTCGATGACCGACCGGATCCCCTTCTGCCCGCCGTGGCCGCCCTGAGCGCGCAGCCTAACTCTGCCCAGCGGCAGGTCGAGGTCGTCGCAGACGACCAGCAGCTCGCGGGCGTCGTCCAGCTCCAGCCGCTTGATCAGGTTCCAGACGGCCTTGCCGCTCTCGTTGACGAACGTGCGCGGCTTCGCGAGCGCGATCCGCGCGCCAGCGATCTCGCCCTCGCCCAGCGCCGCCTGCCTGTTGCTCTTGAGATCGATGCTGTGGCGTCTGGCCAGGCGGTTCACGGTCCAGTACCCCACGTTGTGGCGGTTGTGGGCGTATTCGCCCCCGGGGTTGCCGAGCCCGACGATCAGCCGGATGCGCTGTGGGAGCGCGGCTCCCGCCTCGGCTGGAGCCTCCGCCTCAGGCGAGATGAGACGGCGCAGCCGGTGCAGAAGGCTGTCGCTCACGGTCGAGGTTCGGGCAGGGCGGCTGCGAGCTGGATGGCGGCCTGCCGCGACGGATCGTCCAACTGCTGCGACTCCAGCATCTCCAGCAGGAGTTGACGAAGCGTCTGTGTCACCGCCTCTACCTGCTCCTCGCTCACGGTAGGGTAGGCGCGAACGAGCTCGTGCAGCAGATCGAGCGCGGCTGGGGCCGGTGAGACCGGCTCGGCCAGCAGCTCCCCCAGGAACGCCAGCAGCTTCTCGTCCAGGATCTGCGCGAGGCCCGTGAGATCAGCGGCCTGCGCGATGCTGAGAAACTGTTCGACCCGCTCGCCGCCACGCGCCAGGATGCGCCGCACCGCCTCGCTCGAAAGGCGCGACTGCTGAAGGGCGAGCGCTTTGTGCAGACGGCCCAGCACCTCCTCGACCTCTTCGCTTGGGGCGGCCGCTTCCAGCGTGATCTCACACCCAGGGCAACGGGGATGCTCGCGGAGCGTATTGCCCAGGTCATCGACGCGGCAGGCGCCGTCATCGCTCGTCAGGCGCTCGTAAGCGGCGAGCGCCGCTTCGCCCACCGGCCGTCCGAGGGCCAGCAGTGTATTGAGCCGGGCGAGGGCGGTAGCCGTCGGAGCGGCCTCATCCAGGGTCGCGCGCAGCCGTTCCGTGGCCCGCCAGTAGCGCCCATGATGTTCCCTGTAGGCCGCGCTGTAGTCGTGGCGGTAGAGGTCGAACGTGGCGCGCATGGCGGGCAGGCGGTGGGGCTCTGAGAGGAGCACTGCGAAGGAGAGCTGCTCCATGGTCGTCGCCCGGTCAATGAGCAGCTTTCGCAACTGCGGGCCCGGTCTGGCCGCCTCTAGGTAGGCGCGCAACGTGGCCAAATCGATGGCCGCCTCCGGCTGCTCTGCGAGGCTACGGAGCAGGGCGACGTCCTCCGCGAGCGCCGCCGCTGACTGCGAGGCGCCCGCCGGAGGTGCGCCCCCGGCGATGGCGCGCAGGCGCTCAATGGCGGGAGCACAGCTCGCGTTCGGCACGGCGCGTAGCCGTTCCAGGGCGCTGCGCAGCCGTCCCATGAGCCGCTCCTGTCGCACGCTGGCGGCGGGCGGCTTGGGCCACGAGAGCATCCGGTCGATCTCGCGCCAGCAGTCCGAGTTGCGCTGCTTGGCGGCGATGAGCTCGCGGGCGAGTAACCCTAAGCGCGGCGCGGCGGCATCGTCGCCGAACAGCTCGGCGAGCTCGACCGCCGGGGAAGCGATCGCGAGCAGCTCACCCCGCGCGTAGGCCTTCAGTGCGTTGCGGGAGAGGCGCACGGGCGGCGCTTCGGCAGCATCGGCGGTCGCGTAAGAGGCGGCGGCTTCGGCCACGGTCGGCGGCAGGCGCACGGCCCGGTCCGGCGCGCAGACGGCCGCCCCGGCGTGAGCCGGAGCTTCCGTGTCCGCGGCGAGCGGCTGTTCACAGAGGACGATGCTGAACGCGGCTTTCGGATCGAGCGCCACCGACGGGTTCCAGGCGCGTACGATGAGGATCTCGCCGGCACGGGAGACGCCGGCGCGATCGGTGGCCGTGAAGGGTAACCGCCGCTCACTCACGGGTCGATGATACCACGAGGTCGCGGTCGAGGGCTGCGAGACGGGGCCGCGGACCCGCCTAGCCCGCGATGGCCGCGGCGGGCGTTCGTGCCCCTTCGACTACCTCAGGCAGAACGGCGAGGAGCTCGTCGATCTCCGCCTCTGTCGTCGAGGTGTTGACCGTGAAGCGCAGCGCGCCCACGGCGTGGTCGAGCGGGACGTCCATCGCCAGCAGGACGTGCGAAGGCTCCAGCGTCTCCTCGTTGCAGGCGGAGCCTGCGCTCGCCGCGATGCCGCGTTCGTCCAGCGCGTGCAGCATGGCGCGGGCGTCCGTTCCCGCGAAGCTGATACTGACGTTGTTGGGCAGGCGTCGTTCTCGGTGACCGTGAAGCCGGGCGTCCGGAATGCGCGGAAGAATCCCATCGATGAGGCGAGCTTGTAGACGACGACACGCTTCTACGTACTCGGCGCGGCCTTCCTGCGCCAGCTCCAGCGCCCGGGCCGTACCGACGATGCCGGCGACGTTCTCGGTGCCGGCGCGGCGCTGGCGCTCCTGGCCGCCGCCCGACTGCTGCGGAAGGAAGGGCGTGCCGCTTCGTAGGAAGAGGATGCCGGCCCCCTTCGGGCCGCCGAACTTGTGCGACGAGAGGCTGAGCAGGTCCGCGCCCAGATCGTCCACGCTGAGGCTCAGCGCGTTCGCGGCCTGCACGGCGTCCGTGTGGAGGGGGATGCGACGCCTGAGGGAGCGTGCCCGCTCCTTCACTGCCCGCGCGATCTCCGCGATCGGCTGGATCACGCCCACCTCGTTATTGGCCGTCATGATGCTCACCAGCACGGTGCGCTCGTTGAGCGCGCGCGCTACCTCGTCCGGGTCGACAAGGCCGTCGCGGTCGACGGGGACGTAGCTGATCTCGAAGCCGAACTTCTCGAGGTACTGGCAGCTATGGAGCACCGCGTGGTGCTCGATAGCGGAGGTGACGATGTGGTTACCCACGCGCGCGAGCTGCTGCGCGAAGGAGACGCCCTTGATCGCGGAGTTGATCGATTCGGTGCCGCCGCTGCAGAAGGCGACCTGTGTACCGCGGCAGCCGAGCACTCGCGCGACCGAGCGGCGCGCACCATCGACTGCCGCGCCGGCCTCCCGCGCGAGCGAGTACGTCGCGGACGGATTGCCGAACTGCTCGTCCAGGTAGGGAAGCATCGCTTCCCGCACCTGAGGCCGGAGTGGCGTCGTGGCAGCGTGGTCGAGATAGATCATGCAGTGCTCTCAGCAGCAGTGTATCGGATACAGGGCATCGGATGTTACCTGTTGGGGTATTGCTTGACGATTACTAGAACTGCTCCGGGTTGAAGCGGCGCCCGTGCGCGTCGATGAACGCCTCCACCCGCTCCAGGCTGTACTCATCCGTTGAGAACTTGTCGATGCGCGCCCAGGATGTGAGCGCGATCGCCTCCTCCTCCATCTCGAAGTAGGGCGCCATCACGAGCAGGTCGCCGCGATTCAGCCGCGCCTCGAAGAGATCCTCAAGCTCGTCGATGATCGTCTGGTCGGCCGTGTTGTACCAGAGGACGACGCCGCCGTGCTCCATATTGTGGACGAGCGTCTCTGCCTCCCACGCCTCCCGGTAGATGCCCCACTGGGCCGGGCCGCAGAACGTCGGAGACTCGAGTGGCCTGGTGGCGCAGGCGCTGCTGCTCCAGTGGGGGCCGCCGGCCGGGGGGTTGGTGTTGCCGTCGGCGACGTAGTCGACGAACCGTGCGACGTGGGGTCCCGTGGTGTTTTCGCCGTCGCCGTAGAAGCCGCCGTAGATCGTCTGGATGTCCACATACTCGCCGGGCAGGTCGGGTGCTGGATCGCCCTCCACCCGCACCGCCTCGGCAGACGGACTCTCTTCCGTCGGGTCCGGCTCGAAGTTCTCGCAGTCCGCGAGGCGCCACTCTCCGTCTTGCTTCGTGAGCGTCGCGCGTCCGAGGCTGCTTTCGCCCACGGAGATCTCCTCGCCGTCCGATACGAGGACGACGTCCAGATCGACCACCACGAGTCCGTTGCGCTCCTCTACAATCGTGGCGTCTCGTACGGCCACCTCGGTGACGGAGAAGAACAGGCTGAGCGTTTCGGCGCCCTCGGCGAACTCGTCGAAGGTGACCTGCTGCTGGCACTCCTCGGAGAGGAAGCCGTAGGCGACATCGAGGTCGGCGCCCATCGCCCGGAAGAACGCCTCCACCGTATCGCGGATCTGCTCCTCGTCGCTGGCACCGCCACCTCCGCTACATGCGACCAGAAGCGCCGCGAGCGCGAGCGGTAACGCTAGGTACCAGCGCACGGGGCGCCTCCTTTCGATTCGTTCGGGCGGCACGCGCTAGAAGACGATGACGCTGCGGGCTACCTCGCCGTTCTTCATCGCCTCGAACGCCTCGTTGATCCCCTCTAGCGGGTAGGTGCGCGAGACGAGCTCGTCCAGCTTCAGCTTGCCGGCCATGTAGAGGTCGATCAGGCGGGGCATGTCGTGGCGTGGGCGCGTGGAGCCGTAGGCGCAACCCCGCAGCACCTTCTCCTGCATGAACGCCGCGGCGTTGATCGTCACCTCCGACCCGAGCGGCGCCATACCGACGACGATCGCCTCACCGCCGCGATGCACCATGTCGAACGCCTGCGTGATCGCCTTCGGCAGGCCGATCACCTCGAACGCGTAATCGGCGCCGCCGCTCGTCAGCTCCGTGACCTTGGCCACGGCGTCCTCCTTCGAGGCGTCGACGAAGTGGGTGGCGCCGAACTCGCGTGCCATCTCCAGCTTGTTCGGATGGATGTCGACCGCGATGATCCGTTCCGCGCCCGCGAGCGCGCAGCCCTGGATCACGTTCAGGCCAACGCCGCCCGTGCCGATCACGGCGCACGAGGAGCCGGGCTGCACTTTCGCGGTGTTGATCGCCGCGCCGACGCCCGTCATCACGGCGCATCCGACGAGCGCCGCCTTGTCCATGGGGATGTC
>JADFNZ010000076.1 GCA_022563135.1 Chloroflexota bacterium
ACGGCACCAGAGGTAGAGGCTGGCCTTGGGCGGCGTCACCTCCAACCCCGCGCTGCGGACGGCATCGACGAGCGTATCGCGACGGCGCTGGTAGATGGCCGTGGCCTCTCGAATCGAGTCCTGCGGCCCCTCCAGCGCGGTGATGGCCATGCGCTGGATGGCGTTGGGAATGCCTGAGTCGAGGTTGGACTTGACGCGGCCCAGCGCATCGATGCATTCAGCGTTGCCTACCGCCATGCCGATGCGCCAGCCGGTCATGTTGTAGCTCTTGGAGAGCGAGTGCACTTCGATCCCAACGTCACGCGCGCCGGACGCCTCAAGAAAACTCGGCGGGACGTATTCGTCGTAGGCGATCTCGCTGTACGCCATGTCGTGGACCACGACGATGTCGTGCTGCTTGGCGAACGCGACTACGCGTTCGAAGAAGCCGATGTCAGCGACAGCGGACGTCGGGTTGCTTGGGTAGTTGATGAAGAGCAGCTTGGCCTTGTCCGCGACGTCTACAGGCACCGCGTCGAAGTCGGGGAGGAACCCTCGCTCCGCCGTCAGCGGTAGCGAGTATGCTGTGCCTCCCGCTAGCTGCACAGCCACTGGGTAGACGGGATAGCCAGGGTCCGGCACCAGCGCGACATCGCCCGGGTCAACGAAGCAGAGGGGGATGTGCCCGATGCCTTCCTTGGAGCCGATCAGGGGCAGGACCTCGGTATCGGGGTCGAAGCTCAGCCCGAAGCGGCGCTCGTACCAGCCGGCGACGGCCTTGCGGTACTCCGGCAGGCCGTCCGAATCAGGATAGCCTTGGTTTTTCGGGTCGCGCGCGGCCTCGACAAGCGAATCGAGAATATGTGGCGGCGTCGGCAGGTCGGGGTCGCCGATGGCGAACGAGATGACGTCGACGCCGGCAGCCCGCTTCTCCGCGATCTTCTTGCTGATGGCCGCGAAGAGGTAGGGCGGCAGGTCTTCTACGCGCTGGGCAAGCTTCAATATCGTTTCCTAACAGTAATGTGAGGCGCGCGGTGCTTCTCCAGCACCTGGCGCACCTCGTCCTCGTCGATCGGGCGGCGGTAGTCGAAGCCCATCTCGTCCGCCTGGAAACCGAGCTTGCGATAGAGCGCGATGGCCGGCGCGTTATCGGTGCTGACCGTGAGCGAGGCCTGCCGCAGCCCTTCGCGGCGGAACCATGCGAGCGCCCAATGCATCATCGCCTCGCCTAGTCCGTGCCGTCGTCGTGCCGGGTGCACGGCGATATCCGCCACGTGCCCAATGGTGGGGCGGTCCTTTCGCAGGCGCAGGAACCCCACGGCCCGGCCTGTCGCCGTTTCCTCAAGCATGCGGAGCACCGGCACGCTGCTGAGCTCGTTGCGTACGACCTGGGGCGTGAGCGCGGATAGCGGTAACGCGGCGGCGTCCAGCTCAACGATCGCTTCGGCGTCGTTGGGCACGGCGTCACGCAACGTGAAGCCCGGCGATATCTCGTCCAGAGTGGCCGTTTCGTCCGGGAGCTCGAACAGTCGCATCTTCATCCACTCACGGCTCAGCTCGAAGGCGTGCCTCGAAAGGAGCGGCTCGAGGTACGGCCGGTCGGAGCGGTTCGTCAGGCGGAAGCGGATGCCCAGCGGCGCCTCTTCCTGGCGGATGGCGGGGAGCAGGCGCTCGAACAGCGGCGTGAACAGGCGCGCGAAGGCGTCGCGGTTCGGGAAGGCGTACTGGAGGCTGAGCGCTCCCTGGTACGGCTGGCCAATCAGCACAGCGTCTCCATCGGCCACGATCAGCTCCGGGCGCTCGCGCTCCAGCGCGCGGAAGGCCTGCTCGTTGAGCGCGACGTGGCGCACGACGCCCCGCTGGGCCTTCCGGAACGGATCGTTTGGGGTAGGCGCGTCGAGCCGTCGAAGCTGCCTCATCGCCATGGGTGAAGCCGCACTACTCCGGCCATTCGCCTGCGAAGACCTCGACGGCCGGGCCGGTGAGGAAGACGTCGCCTTGGCCGTCCCACTCCAGCGTCAGCGAGCCGCCCGGCAGCCGGATCTCCGCTCGATTGTCTACGACGCCGGCGAGACGGGCGGCCACCATCACGGCGGAAGCGCCTGAGCCGCAGGCGAGCGTGGCGCCGGCGCCGCGCTCCCAGACCCGCGCCTCGATACGGTCGCGGCTCAACACGCGCGCCACTTCGAAATTCACGCGCTTCGGAAAGAGGTCATGACGCTCAATCTTCGGCCCGATCGCCTCCAGCGGAAACGCTGCGACCGGCTCGTCACTGAGATAGACCGCGTGCGGGTTGCCCATCGAGAGGCACGTCACAGCGATCTGGCGGTCGTCAACCGAGAGCGGTAGATTCGTAATCGGAGGCTCCGCTTCCGCGGCGACGGGTATCTCCTGCGGGGCGAACCGCGGCTGCCCCATGCCGACGCGAACGGACTCGACGCCTCCACCGGAGCCGGCCGCTTCCGCCGGTAGGACGCCGGCCAGCGTCTCCACTCGCAAGGCACCGTGCTCCAGTGTTGCGATCCCGCCCTCCACCGCGAACTTGACGAAGCAGCGGACGCCGTTGCCGCACATCTCCGACTCCGTGCCGTCCGGATTGAACATGCGCATGCGCAGGTCCGCTACGTCCGACGGGAGCACCAGGATCAGCCCGTCCGCCCCGATGCCGAAGTGGCGGTCGCAGATGCGTTTGGCCAGGCTCGACCAGTCGCGCTCGAGTTCGCGGGCGTCGACCAGAACGAAATCATTGCCAGTGCCGTGCAGTTTCGTGAAACGCATGGTAGATGGTCGCTACTCCCGTAGCTTCGATTCTACAACACGCAGCGCCTCCGCGAACGGATCGCCCGCGGCGACGTCGATCCAGTGGATGCGATCGTCGTTCCGGCGGAACCAGTTGTCCTGCATGCGCGCCAGCCGGTGCGTCTCCGTCTTCATCTGGGCGATGGCCTCCTCCAGGGAGAGCTCCCCCGCGATATGGCGGTACATCTGGCGATAGCCGATGCTCGACATCGCCGGCAGATCGCCGGCGTAACCGCGCTCGTGCAGGGCGCGGACTTCGCCGAGCAGCCCTGCCGCGATCATCGCATCGACGCGCGCATCGATGCGCAAGTAGAGCTCTTCGCGCGGGCAGGTGAGCCCGATCGCCAAGAAGGCGAAGTCCGGCGGGACGCGGGTCTCGGAGGACGCCGGCGCCTCGCCCGTGCTCTGGTACACCTCCAGCGCTCTGATGACGCGCCGGGGGTTGCGCAGGTCGATGCTGGCGGCGTATCCGGGATCGATCCGGGTGAGCTCCTCCGCCAGCCGCTCGGGCCCCTCTCGCTTGAGCAGCGCCTCGAGACCGGCACGGAGCGCTGGGTCAGGCGCGACGCGAGGCACCTGCCACCCTTCGAGCAAGGCCCACACGTACTGGCCCGTGCCGCCGGTCAGGATCGGCAAGCGGCTGCGCGACCAGCAGTCGCGCAGCGCCTCGCCGGCGAGGTCGAGGTAGCGCCCGAGGCCGAACGGCTCGTCCGGATCGGCCACGTCGATGAGCCAGTGACGTACGCGGGCTTGCTCGTCGCTTGACGGCTTCGCCGTGCCGATGTCCATCCCGCGATAGAGCTGGCGGGAGTCGGCGTTGATGACCTCGCCGTCGAGCCGCTCGGCGAGGTGGATCGCCAGCGAGCTCTTGCCGGTCGCCGTCGGCCCGACGATCGCCAGGAGGCGCTGCGCTGCGTTCCTGGTCACCGGGTGGCTCAGCTTGAATGCAACAACACGGACGTTGACATCGCGGTCAGGGCTGGCGCTGGCCGGCGTCCGCCGCCGCTCGTACGATAGCGGCGAAGGCGCCGGCGTCGAGGCTGGCGCCGCCGACGAGCGCGCCGTCGATCTCAGGCTGCGCGAAGAGCTCGGCCGCGTTCTCTGGCCTGACGGAGCCGCCGTACTGGATGCGCGTGGCGCCGGCGATCCCGGCGTCGAACGCCTCCGCGACGAGCTTGCGGATGAAGCCGATCGCGTCGTTCGCCTGCTCACTGGTGGCGGCTAGTCCGGTGCCGATCGCCCACACGGGCTCGTACGCGATCACGCAGCGGCTGCTCCAGGGCACCCCCTTGAGGCCCTGCCGGATCTGGCGCGAGAGCACCTTTTCCATGCGCCCCGCCTCACGCTCCTTCTGCGTCTCGCCGACGCAGAAGATCGGCGTGAGGTTGTGGCGGAGGGCGGCTTTCAGCCGCAGGTTGACGGTGACATCGGTCTCGCAAAAGTGTTCGCGGCGCTCCGAATGCCCGACGATCACGAACTCGACCAGGCCCTGGAGCATCAGCGGGCTCACCTCGCCGGTGTAGGCGCCCTGGTCCTCCCAGTGGACGTTCTGCGCTCCGACCCGCACGGTGGATCCCGCGAAGGCGCCCATCGCCTCGCGCAGGAAAGGGAACGGCGGACAGACCGCCTTGTCGACGCCCGGGATGTCGTCGATGTTTTCCCGCACCTCTCGGCAGAGCGCGACGCACTCCACCCCGGATGTGTGCATCTTCCAGTTCCCGGCGACGAATGGGGTACGCGCCGGCGGCGTCTCATTGCTCATGCTACGCCCCATACTTCGCCAGCCTTCGCGCGTGCGCCATCGCCTGCGACATGACGTCGGATGCGGGAAAGATGCCGAACGATCCGAGAAGGCATGCTCGTTCGTTGAATGCGTTCACCGCATCGCGCCGGCCCCAGCGCGAACTCAGCAGGAACGGCACGGGGTGCCAGCTATGTCCGGCGAGCGCGGACGGCGTCGAGTGGTCGCCCGCGATGATGAGCACGTCCGGGGCAAGCTCTTGTAGAGCAGGGAGGCGCTTATCGAACGCCTCGAGAGCAGCCGCTTTAGCCTGGAAGTCCCCATCCTCGCCAGCCGCGTCCGCCGGCTTGTAGTGGACGAAGAAGAAGTCGAACTCCTGCCAGTGGCGGCGCAGCGTTTCGATCTCATCGTCGAACGACGGGCCTGTCTGGAGCACCGTCATGCCGGCGAGCTTCGCCAGGCCGCGGTACATCGGGTACGCCGCGACCGCCGCGGCGCGGAGGCGGAACGTCTCCGGAAAGCAGGGGATCTCCGGCTGCTTTGCGAAGCCGCGCAGCGTGAGGCCGTTCGCCGGCACCTGATCGGCCAGACGCTCGCGCGCGCCGAGCACAAACTGGCGGACGAGCTCTGCCGTCGCCTCCGCCGCCGTCGCGAGCGCCTTGGGCTCCAACGGCTCAACGCCCTCGCGCTGCGGGTCCGTGTCGGCGAGATCGCCGGAGAGCTCCTGCGATCCGTCCGGCCGCAGCACGAGCAGGAAGCGATAGTCTCGGACGGGCTCTACGAAGAGCTGCACGCCCGGCAGGTCGATGTCGCGTAGCTTCTCGCAGAGCGGCGCGGACTGCTCCGTGGCGATGCGGCCGGCGCGGCGGTCTGTAATGCGTCCGTCCCCATCGAGCGTGCAGAAGTTGCCGCGGGCGGCCACGTCCTGCGGCTGGAGGTCGAAGTCGATGCCGAGCGCCTCGAGCACGCCGCGGCCTACGGTGTAGCGCAGCGGGTCGTAGCCGAAGAGGGCGAGGTGGCCGGGGCCGCTCCCCGGCGTCACGCCGCGGGCGACAGGCACGGTGAGGCCGCAGGAGCTCTCGGCGGCGAGCCGGTCGAGCTGTGGTGTGCTGGCCGTCTCCAGCTCGCTTCGGCGCGTCTCGGTGTGAGGCAGCCCGCCCAGCCCGTCGATGACGGCGAGCAGGATCTTCGTATCGTTAGGAACGGCAAGCTGGCGGACAAGGTCTAAATCCACGGGTCTATTCTAACCAGTCTCGTGTGTCGTGTTCTATCTCACCGATCCAGCAGCGCGGCCACGCCGGGCAGCTCGCGGCCCTCGAGGAACTCCAGGAACGCGCCGCCGCCCGTCGAGATGTGGTCGAACTTGTCGGCCAGGCCGGCTTCACGCACCAGCGCCGCCGTCTCGCCACCGCCGACGACGGTAACGGCGTCGAGGCTGGCCAGCATCCGCGCCAGCGACTCGGAGCCGCGCGCAAACTGAGGGAACTCAGCCACGCCCAACGGCCCGCTCCAGACGACCGTCCGGCAGCGCTGGAGCTGCTCGCTGTAGGCGGCGACCGAGCGCGGTCCCACGTCCATGATGCGCCAGTCATTGGGAACGCTCTCTGCCGGCTCTGTCCGGGCGCGGGCGTCGGCGGCGAAAGTGTCCGCGATGACGACATCGACCGGAAGCAAGAGCTGAGTGTCACGCTCGGCTGCGCCCTTCATGAACGCATTCGCCACCTCTAGCTGATCGTCCTCCGTCAGCGATTCGCCGACCGAGTGGCCGTTCGCCTTAAGGAAGGTGTTGGCCATACCGCCGCCGATGACGAGCACATCGACGTTCGGCAGCAGGTAGTGCAGGCAGGCGAGCTTGTCGCTGATCTTCGCTCCGCCGATGATCACGCCGAGCGGGCGCTCCGGCTCCGCGACGCAGCGGCTCAGGTAATCGATCTCCCGCTCCATCAGCAGCCCGGCTACCGACGGCAGGTATCGGGTTACGCCTGCGGTCGAGGCGTGGGCGCGGTGGGCCGCGCCGAAGGCGTCGTTCACGAAGAGATCGGCGAGCGATGCCAACCGCTGCGCGAACTCTGGATCGTTCGCCTCCTCCTCCGGATGGAAGCGGAGGTTCTCCAGCAGTAGCATTCCGCCGCCGCCCAGCGCAGCGACGGCCGCCTCCGCCTCCGACCCGACGCAGTCCGAGGCGGTCGCGATCGTTGCGCTGAGCAGTTCCCCAAGTCGGGAAGCGATTGGGGCTAGTCGAAGCGACTCGACAACCTTACCGTTGGGTCGACCGAGGTGTGAACAGAGGATAACCTTGGCCTGTCGATCGCGCAGGTACTGGATCGTCGGCAGCGCAGCCCGGATGCGGAGGTCGTCCAGGATACGGCCAGCTTCGTCGAGCGGCACGTTGAAATCGACACGCACCAGCGCGCGCTTGCCGCTCACGTCGATGTCGCGGACGGTCTTCTTCCGCATCGTCAGGAGCGACGCTGGGCGGCGAAGCGGGCCAACTGTTCCAGTTCGCCTCGATGCTCTGTTTGCAAAGAGAGCGTGGCCAGGCTCGCGACCGCCGCTTCCCCGTGCTCCTGCGCCGCCTTCTCGCTCTCCGCCCGCGCGCCTAGCTCCTCCAGCAGCACGCAAGTGCGCTGCACGTCATCGTCGCTCGGCTCGAGCTGGTTGAGGAGCGTCTGGAGCGCGGCGCGTTGCTCAACGGAGGCGCGCTCAAACGCGACGACGACCGGGTACGATCGCTTCCCCGCCCGCAGGTCGTCGCCGGTGGGCTTTCCTGTCTCCTTCGGGTCACCCCAGATGCCGAGCACGTCATCTTGAATCTGGAACGCGAGCCCGGTACGCCGCCCGAACTCAGAGAGAGCGTCGACGGCCTCGGCAGGCGCTTCGGCCAGCAGGGCGCCGATGCCGCTCGAGGCGGCCAGCAGCGCCGCCGTCTTGCCTTCGATCATCGAGAGGTAATCGTCGCGCGTAACCTCGCTGCCTTCCCCGGCAATGAGGTCGCGGTGCTGGCCCTCGCAGAGGCGTAGCGTGGCCTCGTCCAGCATCTGCGCGGCGCGCAGTACCCGCTCTGCGGGGTGGTCCTCCTCGCTCAGTCGAAGCAGAGTGATGTGAGCCAAAGCGAACATTCCGTCGCCGGCGTTGATCGCCTGGGCTTCGCCCCAGAGGCGCCAGAGCGTCTCTCGGCCGTGCCGGTGAGCGCTGGCGTCCTCTACGTCGTCGTGGATCAGCGTGAAGTTGTGGAGTAGCTCCAGGGCTGCGGCGGCTGGTAATGCCCGCTGCCAGTCGCCGCCGGCCGCCTCGCAACAGAAGAGGCAGAGCGCGGGGCGCAGCAGCTTGCCGCCGCGCCCTTCGATCGGCTTCCCGTGCTGGTCCTCCCAGCCCAGGTGGTAGCGCATCATCGTGAACGGCGGCACACCCCGCCGCTCCACGGCTGATCGCAGCTCTTCCATGATCGCCGCGCGGTAGCGCTCGACGAGCTGCAGCGCGACGCCCTCTTTTGGGAAAGAAGCCGTGGGCTGCGAGCCGATATCTGCGGAGCGCTCGCTAGACGAGACCATGAGGCTGTGCGGTCAGATCGTGGAGAACGCGGGCGTCGCTGAGGCGGAAGCGCATGTCACTGTCACTATACACGCCCTGCCCAGCGGTGGAGAATATTCGACACGGGCGTTAATGCCC
>JADFNZ010000077.1 GCA_022563135.1 Chloroflexota bacterium
GATGCGCAGGTAGAAATCGGTATCGAGCGCGTTGTGGTGCGTGACGAACGGCTCGGCGTCCGCGCCGCCGGGGATGCTCTCCAGCACCGGCGTCGCCACTTCGATGAACTCCTCGCCGTCCAGGAACGCTCGCATGCTGCGCAGGAAGGCGGCGCGCGTGACGAGGATCTGCTTCGACTCCGGTTCCGTGATCAGCGTGAGGTGCCGCTTGCGGACGCGCACCTCCGGATCCGTGAGGCCGTGCCACTTCTCCGGCAGGGGCAGCAACGCCTTGGTGAGCACGGTGAACTCCTGCACCTCCACTGTGAGCTCGCCGGTCTTGGTGGTGAAGAGCGGCCCCTCCACGCCGATGAAATCGCCGACGTCGAGGAGCTTGATCGTCTCGTAACGCTCCTGGCCTATCGTGTCGCGGCGGAAGTGGAGCTGGATCTGTCCGGACTGATCTCGCAGCTGAGCGAACGTCGCGCCGCCGTGCCGCCGCCAGAGGACCAGCCGGCCCGCTACGCGCACGGTGGCACCCTCTGCGCGCTCTCGCGCAGGGCCGATGGGATCGCGGCCGGCGAAGCTGGCCGGGTAGGGGTCGATGCCTAGCTCCCGCAGCCGGGCAAGCTTCTGCATGCGGGCGGCGCGGACGTCCGCTAGGCGAGAGTGTTGCGAATCGCGTGGCGGAGGTGGCATGGAGGTATCGCGGTGGCTCCTAACGAGCTTCATCATAGTCGGCATGGCCGGTGATCGACAACACCTGCGCGCTGTTCTCTGCCTCTGCTACAATCGCGGGGCAACTGCATGACAACCGTTTTGTGAGGAGGGAGACCCAACACATGGCTAACGTGCTGATCACAGGATGCAGCAGCGGCTTCGGTTTGCTTACCGCGCTCCAATTCGCGCGAAAGGGCGACGCGGTGTTCGCGACGATGCGGAACCCGGCCAAGGCGAGCGAGCTCGAGCAGGCGAAGGAGGCCGAGAAGCTGCCGATCGAATCGGGCAGCTTGACGTCACGGACGAAGCGTCCGTCCAGAATGCAGTGCGTAAGGTGATCGAATCGGCGGGGCGGATTGACGTGCTCATCAACAACGCGGGCATCGGCCACCACGGGCCGGTCGAGGAGACGGACGATGACGAGGCGCGGGAGATCTTCGACACGAACTTCTTCGGTGCCCTGCGGGTGATGCGAGCCGTCCTCCCCAAGATGCGTGAGCAGGGCGCGGGAACGATCGTGAACGTCTCGTCGCTGGCCGGACGGGTAGGGCCACCGTTCGACGGCATCTACGCGGCCAGCAAGTTCGCGCTGGAGGCCGCGAGCGAATCGCTCTACTACGAGGTGCACCCCTTCGGCATCCGCGTACTGCTGATCGAGCCGGGCGGCTTCGAGACGAACATTGGCGACACGCGTCGCATACCGCGCCGCTACACTGAGGGCTCACCATACATGGAGCTCGATCAGCGCTTCGAGCAGGCGATGACGCGGCTCCCCACGAGCGGTGAGCGGGGCGACCCGCAGGTGGTGGCGGAGGCGATCTACGATGCGGTCCACACGGAGGAGCCGAAGCTGCGCTACCTCGTCGGCAAGGATGCCGAGATGATCGGCGGCCTGCGGCGTCAGATGGACGACGAGCAGTTCGAACAGGCGATGCGCCAGGCGCTCGACTTCTGGGACTAGGCCGACGTATCGGGCGCGAGGCAGCCCAGGTGCCTTAGCTCCGCCGGGTCGATCATGACCGAGTCACAGTATTCCTCGGCGGGCTCCCCGGGCTCCGGCAGGCGGAGGCCGAGATCGGCGAGGTCGGCTTCTGAGAGGTCCGTTCCGCACTCGCGGCAGAACATCAGGAGGTCGCCGCTCGTCTCCGAAAGGGCCGATAAACTGCGCTGCTTTGCCATCATGGGCCTCCTCTGCGTCTCGTCTGTGAATCCAACGCAGACGTGAGAACGGCGTTTCAGCGCGGTGAAATGCTAGGGCGTTAGCGAGGGGAGGAGCCGGCGGGCGCGCTCTCGGCCTGCTTTCACGGCCGGGCCGCCTCGCGCTGGCCTCGAAATGAAGGCGCGGAGCAGATCGGCGGCCTCGCCCTTCCAGCGCTCCGCGACCTGCTGATTCGGTGGCTGATAGGCCTGCAGCTTGCGAGGGCCCTCTGCGCCACCCTCGGCTATCTGCCAGTCCTTGAAGTGCGCGCCGCAGCCTATCCGAAACAGCAGTTCGCCGAGGGGCGTCGCGAGCGGCGGTACGCCTAAGGCGAGCGCGCGCGCCGTCTCCGCACGTTGCGGGCTGTCGTACTCGACCATGAGATGGCCGCCCGGAGGTACCATGTCGAGCAGGAAGCCGAGGAGCCGCTCGATCCCCTCACTACCGATATCGGCGACGCTGCCGTCGGGCATCGCTACGCGTTCCTGCGTCGACGCGACTTCGATCCAGTTGTAGCTGGGCAGCGGGCCTCTGTTGTGGAGGCCGATGAGCAGCGCTTCCTCGCTCTGGATGCCGTCGCGCTCGAAGGGCACGGAAAAGTAGCGGGCGCCAAAGCGGCTGGATGGACCGAGGAGCACCCGCAGCCGGCCGCCCGCGAACTCCCGGCCCTCTAGCGACGCGAGAGGGTGATCGGGTTCGCGAGACGTCGGTTGCCAGCGGCCTAGTCTTGAACTAGGGGATGCCCCCGGCGAAGTGGTCATCGATAATCGAGGTGGAGTCTACCAGATCGGGGAGGTATGGACAGGCAGCGATGAGCGGAACCAAACATAAGATTTTAGCGTGCGGGGGAGAAACAGACCGCCAATTGACGGTTGCCCACCGAGTTGAGTGAAAGGTTTTGTCGCTTCCGGCCGTTTATAACTAGGAGAGCTCCGCAATGCGTGAGGAACCTTAGGTAATGACGAAAACACCCGTAGCGAAGGATCTTCCTTTGCCGGACTACTATGACGTGATGCATCTGCACCCGGCGGCGGATGCGGCGATGGTGGACCAGGTCTACTGGCACCTGGCACGGCTCTATAACGCTGCGATCGCGACGGATCGCGAGGCGAGAGAGAAGCTGGACGCCCTGAACCAGGCGTATGCTGTGCTCCGGTCACCGGCGTTGCGAGAGCAGTATGACGAGGCCCGCGGCGCCACCCCTGGCGCCCGCTCACAGACGGAGCGGGAAGAGCTCCCGCCACCGCTAGCGGTGATGGATACACAGCGGCCGCGCCCCCGCGATGGCTCCAAGACCAGCAAGAGCCACCCTGGACGGGCGTGGCCACGGCTGCGGTTGCCTCGCTTGCCCGGCCTCGGCAGGTTCGGACAGAGCGTTCCATCCTGGCAGAACGCCGTCAGCGCAGCGGTCATCGCCGCGCTTGCCACGGCCGCCCTCATCGCTGGCGTTGAGCCGGTGCTAATTGCGGTGCTGCTCATCGTTGGCCTCAGCTTCACCATGCTCCCGCTTGCTCGCAAGCTGCCGCGTCTCCCATCTCTGCCCAGGCCCGCGCTACCAAGCACGTCCAGGCTCCGCATGCCCCGGCTGCCTCAGCGCGCTCCCGAACGATCCATAGATGCCGACGCCCTTCGACAGTCAACGGAGGCGATGCTCTCACGCTGGCGGGCAGACGTCGCCAGCCGCGCAGCTTCCGATTCAGATAAGCCTGCGCTATCGCAAGACGATGGCAACAAGACCACCCCGTAAGACAGGCTGAAACGGGGGAGTGCTCGCGGGAACTGAGCGAGAGCACACGTTCTGACGATCGCACTATATATGTTATGTACAGCAGGGAACGTGTCGCTGGTGAATCTGCCTCCGAGCAGCTCAGCGTCGCCTTGAGACGCTATGAGGGAAACGTCACCAGCGATATCGTGCTTTCGACCCCTTCGACCGTGCGAATGTGGTCGCTCAGGACGCGCGGAACATCCGAGAGATTTTCAACCTCGATCTCCACGATGATATCGTACGGGCCCATCACTTCGTGGCACTCGGTCACGCCTTCGACCTGCCGCAGCGTGTTATAGACGCTCTTCGTGGCGCCAGGATTCGCCACCACCAGGACGTATGCCTTGATCATGCGAGACCTCCGTGCGCGTTCGTCGCGTGGTGCGGTGTTAGGGCCACCGCTTCCTTTCGTACGACGCTGCTTCAGTACTACACCGTAGCGGCTAGTTGGATCAACTCTCCGCAGATCTCATGATTATGTAATGCTCGTGTCGCGGCAGGCGGCAGTGACGCTAGCCTGCCGGAGCACTCGTCGATCGCGTAGAATGACGGCGATACAGCCGGGCGAACCGTGCCAGTTCCGCCGCAGCGCGGCAGGCATCGAGGCGACGCGTGACCGAGCCTGTCCTGAAGGGCAACGAAACGAATATCCCCATCGCGCCGGAGTTCTTCGTGCGCGACATCTCGTCATCAGTGCGTTTCTACGAAGGCCTCGGCTTCGACGTGACTGGCGACTACGGCCTGCGCGACTTCATCGCCGCGGACCCCGACGGCTACCTCTTGCGCTTTGCCGCGCCCATCGAACGGTAGGAGCTGATGACGGCTACCCTCCGCAGCATCGACCGCCGAGTGGTCCGGCGCCTCGAGCGCGCAGTGGGACGGAATGGCGTGCTGTGGCGGCCGGAGGAGATCATCGCCTTCGAGTACGACGGGACGATCGAGCGGGCGCAGCCGCAGGCCGTCGTCTTCCCTACGAGCTCGGAGCAGGTCTCGCAGGTCGTACGCATCGCGCTGGATGCCGGCCTGCCCGTCACCCCGAGGGGCGCAGGCACCGGCCTGAGCGGCGGCGCCGTCGCGGCGCTGGGCGGCGTCGTCGTCGCGCTCACGCGCATGAAGCGCATCATCGAGATCGATACGCACGACCGGCTGGCGATCGTGGAGCCGGGCGTCGTCAACGTCGATCTCTCGAAAGCCGCTGCGCCCTTCGATCTCTACTATGCGCCCGACCCTTCCAGCCAGCGCGTCTGCACCCTGGGCGGCAACGTGGCGGAAAACGCCGGCGGCCCGCACTGCCTCGCCTACGGCGTCACGACGAACCACGTGCTCGGCCTCGAAGTTGTGCTGCCCAACGGCGAGATCGCCTGGCTCGGCGGTCGAGCGCGTCAGACACCCGGCTACGACCTGCGCGGCGTCTTCGTCGGCTCGGAAGGCACGCTGGGGATCGCCACCAAAATCGTGCTGCGGCTGCTCCGCAGGCCGGAGGCGACGCATACGCTCCTCGCCATCTTCGACGAGGTTGCTCAGGCCAGCGAGGCCGTCTCCGCGATCATCGGGCACGGCATCGTTCCTTCGGCGTTGGAGATGATCGACCGCGAGGTGATCCGCGCCGTGGAGCCGGCGCTGCACGTCGGCTATCCGCTCGACGCGGGCGCGGTGCTCCTGATCGAGGTGGACGGACTGCGGGAGACCGTGGCGGAGGAGGCCGCCGCCATTCGAGAGGTCTGCGACGCGGCGGGGGCGCGTGAGGTGCGTGAGGCGCAGGAGGCCGCGGAGCGCGAGCGGCTCTGGGCCGGCCGCAAGGGCGCGATAGGCGCGTTGGGCCGCCTAGCGCCGAACTACTACGTGCTGGACGGCGTGGTGCCGCGCACCAAACTTCCGGAGGTGCTGCGCAAGGTCTACGAGACTGCGGAGCGATACGGGTTCCCCGTCGCCAACGTTTTCCACGCCGGTGACGGCAATCTCCACCCCAATATCCTGTTCGACAGCCGCAAGCCGGGCGAGACGGCGCGCGTGCTGGAGGCCGGCGCGGAGATCATGCGCCTCTGCGTCGATGCTGGCGGCACGATCAGCGGCGAGCATGGCATAGGCCTGGAGAAGCGCAGCTTCATGGATTGGATCTTTACGGAGGAGGACATCGCCGCGATGGCGAAGGTCAAAGCGGCCTTCGGCGGGAGCGACCTCTACAACCCGTGCAAGATCTTCCCGACCGGCAAGGGTTGCGGCGAGGTCTCACAGGCAAACATCGAACGCGTGATGGCGCAGGCGGGGCCGGATGCGTACATTTAGTTATGTCTAGCTCCGCCCCGCCGGAAGCCAGCCCGGATCTCGAACCTGCTCTGCGGAAGATCCTTGGGGAGCGGCTATCGTCCGGTGACGCGGCGTATACCGTCGATGGCCTCGCGCCTCGCCTCGTCGCCTCGCCGGCCTCCGCCGACGAGCTCGCGGCCGTGCTCGCCGCTACAAATGATCGTCGCGGCGCTGCGATCCCGTGGGGCGGCGGCCGTCACATGGCGCTGGGCAATCCGCCGCGACGCTACGACATCGCGCTGGAGACGCGCAAGCTGGACCGCGTCATTGAGTACGAGCCTGCCGACCTCACGGTGACCGTCGAGGCCGGGGTGAGCATGGGCCGCCTGCAGGCGCTGCTTCTTGAGCAGCGCCAGTTCCTGCCCATCGACGCGCCGGATGACGCCACGGCCGGTGGCCTGCTGGCGGCCGGCGTGGCGGGCCCTTCGGCACACGCCTACGGCCTGGCGCGCGACTGGCTCCTCGGCTGTCGCATCGCTCAGGCAGACGGCACGATCTCCAAGGGGGGCGGTCGAGTGGTGAAGAACGTCGCGGGGTACGACCTGCCGCGGCTCGCGGTGGGCTCGCTGGGGACGCTCGGCGTGATCGTCGAGGCGACCTTCAAGCTCGCGCCGCTGCCAGCGACGCAGAAGACGCTCCTCATCGCCCATCGATCGCTGGAGCCGGCCGCCGAGGCGATCGCCCGGGCCGACGAGCGGAGCATCGCGCTGCGGGCGGTCGCGTTGCTGAGCGGCTCCGCGGCGGCCGCGCAGGACCTCTCTACCGAGGCGGTGGCGGCGTTCTGGCTGGCCGGGCCGGCCAGCGCTGTAGAGCGTACGGCGGGAGAGCTGCGCGATCTGGCCGGCAACCTCCAGACGCGACAGTTGGCCGGCGACGATTCGGTGCGCTGGTGGACGCAGATCGAGGATACGATGGCCGTGGCCGAGGAGGATGCGCTCCTGCGGGCATCGCTGCCGCCCTCCGCAGCGGTCGATCTTATGAGACAACTCGAAGTGTTGAGTCGCGAGGCCGGTGCCAACGCTGCGAGCCTCGCCTATCCGACCGTTGGGCTCGTGATTGTCAGGCTCGCGGGCGTGCCCGCCGAGCGACTCGCCGAGCTGATCGCGGCCGCACGGCTACAGGTCGAGGCCGCCGCTGGCTCACTCGTGGTCGCCGCCGCGCCACCCGCGGTGAAGCAGCGGATCGATGTCTGGCCGGCGCCCGAAGACACAGTGTTGGATCTCATGCAACGCCTCAAGCGCGAGTTCGACCCGAACGGCACGATCAGCCCCGGCCGGTTCGCCGGTGGGATCTAGCATGGCCAAAGAACCGGCGCCACCCGAGATCGTAGACCAGCCGTCGGCGGAGGATATGAGCCGCTGCGTCCACTGCGGCTTCTGCCTCCAGGAGTGCCCGACGTACCTCCAGCTTGGGTTGGAGACCGACTCGCCACGCGGCCGTATCCACCTGATCCAGGCGCTCACGGAAGGCCGCGTGGAAGCGACGTCTTCGCTGGTCGGCCATCTAGACCTCTGCCTTCAGTGCCGCGCCTGTGAGACCGCCTGCCCGTCCGGTGTGCCGTTCGGGCGCATCATGGAGACGGGCCGCGCGATGCTGGTACAGCGCGGAACCGTTCCGCTCTCGTGGAAGGTACGAGTCTGGCTCCTGCAGCAGCTCTTGCCCTACCCGAAGCGTCTACGGATGCTCTTCTCCCTCCTGCGCTGGTATCAGCGTGCCGGCATCCAGCGGCTGGTGCGGAGCCGCTTTGCGCAGCGAATCACCCCTCGTCGCCTAACCGAAGCGGAATCGATGTTGCCCGAAGTTCCCGCGACGGCTTTCAGGCTGTCAGCACACGCCGAAACGGGCACACGGCGCGTGGCGCTCCTGACCGGCTGCGTGATGCCGATCCTCTACCCACGCACCCACGAGGCGACCGTGCGGGTGCTGGCCCGCAACGACATCGCGGTGGTAGCGCCGGAGGAGCAGCGCTGCTGCGGTGCGCTCAACCTCCACGCAGGAGACCGCCGCACGGCGCGGGAGCTCGCCCGCCGGAACATCGATGCCTTCCTGTCAGCGAGAGTAGAGGCGGTGATCGTCAACTCGGCCGGCTGCGGCTCCGCGATGAAGGAGTACGGCGAGCTGCTCGCAGCCGACCCAGCGTACGCAGAGAAGGCGCGCCGTTTCTCCGGCATGGTGCAGGA
>JADFNZ010000078.1 GCA_022563135.1 Chloroflexota bacterium
AGGACCGTCCCCGCCCCGACGACCAGACCATCGCGTTTGGCGAAGTCCTCAATGTGCTTGAGTACGTCCGGACACGTCATGGTGAATTCGATGACCCGAAAACCGCCCGCCACGGCCGCCTCCATCGCCGGGGCCACGGCTTCGGGGATCGTGGTACGAAGAATCGCGCTGGCGCGCTCGGCTCGAAACAGTTCAAGAAATGCTTCCGGGTTCATGATGATCCTTCTGTCCTCGCGTTCTTCACCAGTGTAGAAGAAACTGACGAAATGTCATCATTGGCATAGGTTGTCTCTGTCCGAATGGACATTCAGTGGTGGAAGATCGTAATCCAGGCGATCGGGTGATCAACGAAGCGCCGCGCCGGTCCTCCAGTGCACGCCTTTGATCCGGACGAAGATGAAATGGAAGGTCAGGCCCATCGCGGCAGGAAGAACGACCCAGAGCTGCAGCCAGAGCCGTCGCTCCAGCTGCGCCAGCATGAGGGCGATGATCCAGATGATGGCGAACTTAGACATTGAATGCACGATGCGACTGATTGGCCCTCGCTCGCTGACGTACGTCACGCCACAGGGAAACGTCGTCTCGATCCGCATCGGCATCCAATGGTGAAAGATCACCGGGCCGAGGACGGCTCGGCTCGCTTTTGGGTGGGTGTGCTGTTTTGCGCGGGATGGGCGTGCGTTTGCCGAACGTGGCAGCGGTATCATGTATTGGTTCCGAGTGCCCCTAGGCGGCATCAGCTATCCGGAGGGCTTTCGGCACTTCCTGCAGCCCGCTCTCGAGAACGCGCACGTCTCGAAGATTCGGTTCGTGCTGGATGCCGCGGTGCCGACGATTCGAGAGACCTGGGAGAACTTGGTCCTTCCACTGTTTCGGGGCTGGGTTGAGCGCGCGCATCGCGAGTTCCGGCTGGAGCCGCATGCCGATGGCGGGCGCTTTGTGGAGGCCGCCCCGCCGTTTGATAAGGTGCTCACGTGGGCGTTCGCCGACCTTTCCCAAGAGTTCAGCCCGTGCTTCAAGCTTTTCATCGACGATCTGGACACTGACGAGCAAGGCGAGTCCCAGGCCCAGATCTTTCTGGCGACCACGACTCGAAACGTCCGGTTCAGCGATGGCTCGCGTCGGACCATCCGGATCCCGGACACGATCTTGAGCGTGCGGGCCTCCGAGTACGAGACCTTGGTCGGCTCGTTGCACCGAATCGTCAACGAGTGGGGGTTTCTGTTCAGCTAACACCACGCGGCGCCGATCCCCAGACGAGGCCCCGGCGCCGGTAGCGTTCGATCAGCTCCTCGTTCCGGTCGCCCCACTCGGACTGCGGCGGGTAGAAGCAGGCATCGCGCGCCTCCAGCCGCTCGACGAGCTCCTGGCAGAGCCCCGCGACCACCTGGCGTCCGTTCCCGTCATCCAGCGTGAGCAGGAGGACGATCAACCCGCCCGTCGCCAGGCCGCCGAGGTAGCCGTAACGTTCGACCAGGATCACGTCCGCGCCCTGCCGGCGGGCCGCGATCGCCGCGGCGAGGCCGGCGGCGCCGCCGCCCACGACGAGGACGTCGCATTGGGCGATGACGGGCACGCGCTGGGCGGGCAGATCGATGAAGGTGGCAGCGGGCGATTCAGTCATGGCAGCGGTCTCGCAAGGCGCCGAGACTATTCGCACGGAGCGTGCCGCGCCGGGGCTGACCGAGTTTCACCGGATGCTTCGCTGCATCCAGAATGACAGTTAGGCCCGCCGGGCCACACCGTAGATCGCCGGCGTGCCGGGGCCGATCCGCGTCTCCTCGATCCACTCGATGCGGAAGCCGTTCTCTTCGATGGCCTCACGCGTGCGCCGGTTCGGGTTGCAGCCTGCGGCGAACCAGCGCCACGCGGGTGTGATCGCGTCCTGTACGGTCCCCCAGAAGCGGCTCTCGTCGTTGCGCACGTGCTCCATGAAGCGGAGCGTGCCGTCCGGCTTGAGCACCCGCCGCATCTCGGACAGGGCTCGCTTCTGATCCGGCACCGTGCAGAGGACGAGGCCGGTGACGACGTGGTCGAACGAGGCGTCTTCGAACGGGATCTCCTCCGCCGAAGCCTGGCGCAGCTCCACGTTCGAGAGTCCCAGCTCCGCCAGCCGCTTGCGCGCGCGCTTGAGCATGTGCGGATCGGGCTCCGTGCCGACCACCTGCGCCTCCGGCGAGTAGTACTCCAGGCTGGCGCCCGTACGCACGCCGATCTCCAGCACGCGTCCCCGCGCCTCCCCCATGATGCGCGGGCGGATCTCCGTGAAGACCCGGCGCTCGCCCGGACCGGTGATCCGGTCGTACAGCGCAGCGAACCAGCGGTGGCCCTGCTCCTCTTGCTGCGTACTCATGCTGCTCCTCTCGGTGGCGCGGCCCAGTGTAGCAGACCGGCTGAAGCCGCTAGATGAGCCCCACGGTCGCGTAGCCGCCGTCGACGACGAGGACGTGGCCGACGATCATCGAGGCGGCGTCGCTGCAGAGAAAGGCGACGGCCTCCGCGACCTCCTCGGGGCGGACGAGGCGGCCGGCCGGCGTCGTCTTCCGGTAGCGCTCGATCAGGTCGGCGGGCAGGAGGCGCACGCCGTCGCTGCCATCGACTAGTCCGGAGGCGACGCCGTTCACGCGCACGCCTCGCGGCGCCAGCTCCGCTGCGAGGTAGGTTGTGAGCGACGTCAGCGCGCCCTTGCTGACGCCGACCGGCGCGTAACGCGCCATGTAGCGCTCCGAACCCGGGCTGAGGAGATTGACGATCGCGCTGCCCTTCTGCATCAGCTTCACCGCCTCCTGCGCGCAGAACCAGGGGCCGAAGACGTTGACGTCCATCGTGTGCTTCAGGTGCTTCGGCAGCGAATCGAGCGCGCCCCGCGGCCGTTCGAGCCCGCGCGCCGCGCTGTTCACCAGCACGTCCAGCCGACCGAACTGTTCCTGCACGCGGGCGATGAGGCCCAGGATCGCGTCGCGGTCGCCGACGTCGGCCCGCACGGCCAGCGCGCGCACGCCCAGCGCCGCCGCCTCGCGCGCGGTCGCCTCGGCGTTCTCGGCGCTACGCGAGTAGTTGACCACCACGTCCGCGCCGAGCTGGGCGAACTTGAGGATGCAGGCGCGGCCGATCCCGCGGCTGCCGCCGGTCACGAGCGCCACCTTGCCTGCGAATGGTGCCTCTGCCATCGCGCGCAGTATGCGGCGCGTACCGGCGAGGCGCAAGCCGTCGTTGGCCGCGCGCGCGGACCGTGCTACGCTGCGCTCCGTGGAGCTGGAAGGACGCGTCGCGCTGGTCACCGGCGCCTCCGGGCGCGGCATGGGCCGCAGCATCGCGCTCACCCTCGCGCGGGACGGCGCGGAGGTGGTCGTCAACTGCAAGGAGCGCCGCGACCGGGCGGAGGAGGTCGCCGGCGTGATCGAGGGGATGGGCAGGCGCGCGCTCGTCCATCAGGCCGATGTCTCCGATCCGGCGGCCGTGCAGGCGATGGTAGAGGCCGCCGAAGCGCAGCTCGGCCCACTCGATATCGTGGTCGCCAGCGCGGGCGGCTCGTGGGAGCCGCGCGACCTGCCGGAGATCGAACCCGGCGCTTGGCGCAAGGTGATGGCTGAAGAGATCGACTCCGTCTATCTGCTGCTGCGCGCGGCGCTCCCCGGCATGCGCGAACGCGGCTGGGGACGGATCGTCATCATCGGCGGCTATCGCGCCGACGACTGGCGGGGCGGCCCGCCAGAGGCGCCGCTCGATTATCCGCTCGGCAAGGCCGCGCGCCACTGGCTCGCCCGCACGCTCGGGCCGCGCGAGAGCAAGCATGGCGTGACCGTGAACGCCGTCGCGCCGGGGCCTATCGACTACATCGAGCTTGAGCGCGCGCGTGAGCTGGTCGTCGGCGGGCTGGAGGCCGTCGAAGTGCTGACGCCGCAGCACGTGGCGGAGCTGGTCGCGTTCCTCTGCTCGGAGCGCGCGCGCTTCATCACCGGCGCGGTCATTCCCGTCACCGGCGCGCGAGAGGTGTAAGGGTAATGCCGTTCTTTCGCGTTCACGTAGACGCTCTCATCAGGCGCGGCAGCGAAATCCTCATCCTGCAGCACGCGACGGGCGCGAGGCGCGGCGCCTGGGCCTGGCCCGGCGGTTCGCTCGAGGAGGACGAGAGCCCAGAGGAGGCAGTGCGGCGGGAGGTGCGCGAGGAGACCGGCCTGGAGCTTTCGTCCGTCCGGATACTCCGCGCCACGCGCTACCGATCTCGCAGCGGCTCTAGCCCGGCCGTCGGCATCACCTACGTCTGCGAACTGCCGCCTGACGCGGAGGCGCGGCTCAGCGAAGAGCATACCGCGGCTCGCTGGATCGACGCCGCTGAATTCCGCTCTCGCTATCTGGGTGACGAAGTGCTGACTGCCGTCTCAGACGACCCGGACACACTGACACAGATTGAAGGGATGAGAGGCGTGCTGGACGCGTATCTGGTGGAGTACGCCGGTTAGCCTACCGAAACAAGTCCTTCTCCGGATCGCGCAGCAGGTCGCGGGCGCTGCCTTCGCCACGCGGGTAGTCGTAGCCGCGCACAATCGCAACGGGCGTCCGCGAGAGCTTGCCGTGCGTGAGTTCGGCAGCTGCCGCGAGCTCGTCCGCCACGGCCATGCTCGTCACGCGGATCTCGTAACCGGCCGGATCGAACTGGCCGGTGTAGTCGAGCAGCGGCAACATGCCGGCGACGCCGATCGCGAAGTTGAGGTGGCCTTCGCGCCACGGCCGGCCGAACGTATCGGTGATGATCACAGCCACGTCCGCATCCGCTCGCTCTTTCACGGCGCGGCGGATCGCCCCCGCGGACGCGTCCGGGTCGACCGGCAGCAGCGAGACGGTGCCGATCTGCTCCACGTTCGAGGAGTCGATGCCGGCGTTCGCGCAGATCAGGCCGTGCTTCGTCTCGCAGATCATCACGCCGTGGTCCATGCGCACGATGCGCGCGCTCTCCCGCAGCACCAGCTCCACGACGCGCGCGTCCTTCTCCCACTGCGCCGCGATCTGGAGCGCGAACGGCCCCGGCTCCACGCTCTCGAGGTCGACGATGCGCCCTTCTGCCTTCGAGACGACCTTCTGCGTGACGACGAGGATGTCGCCGTCTTGGAGCGACAGGCCCTGATCGGCGGCGGCCTGGAGCATAAGCGCCGTGAGGTCGTCGCCGGGGCGCACCTCGGGGATGCCTTCGAGGCCGATGATGCGCACTTCGGCCGCCATCACAGGCCGACGATGCGCACGCCGGCGAGCGTCTTGTAGCGGCGGTTGACGTTCACAAGCAGCGCTGTGATCCCCTCGACGTAGTGGGCGCTCGCCAGCGGCCCGCCGTCCACGGCGCGCACGCCGCGGATCTGCTCGGCGAGGGCGCTGACCGTGGCCTTCGCCTCGCGGCCGTCGGCGCAGACGATGACGTCCTGGTCGAGCGAGCTATCGCCGTCCCAGAGCTTCGCGGCGCCGAGGTTCTGGAACGCGGCGACGACGGCCGCGCCCGGCAGGAGCGCCTGCGCCTGCTCCGCGGCCGAGCCCTCGGGCACGGCCAGCATCGACGGCCTGCCGCCCTCAAACGTAAGCGGTACCGCTGTACTGACGACGATCTTGCCGTCGGAGGCCTCCCGTAGCGGCGGCAGCGTGTCGGCCTGCGCGCTGAACGGCACCGTGAGGACGATCAGCTCGGCATCGCCTGCGGCGGCTGCGTTCTCCGCGCCCCGAACGGTCGCCTTGGCAGCGCGTTCGCCGATCTCTCGCGCCGCGTCATCCGCGCGATCGGCCTGGCGCGAGCCGATGACGATCGCGTGGCCCGCCAAAGCGAGGCGATAGGCGAGCCCCTTCCCCTCCGGCCCCGTGCCGCCGATGAACGCGATCTTCGTCACGACTGCCATCCTAGCGATTCGAGCGCGGCGCGCGCCAGCGCCTCCTTCGCCTTTAGGTTCTGCATCTCCGTCTCGGTCACCACCGGCTCCATGCCGAGCTGACGCACGCCGTCCGCGAGCGCCTCGTCCTGCCGGTCGAGCACATACGTTTTTGCGATGTCCCGGTAGAGCCGCGCGACGCCGAGCGCGCTCACCTCGTGGCCGAGGCCCGAGAGCAGCTCCGCCGCCGGCGGCTGCAGCGAGCTGCTGCTGAGGATCGGGCTGACGGCGGCGACCCGGTCGCGGCGCGCCTGCACCGCGTCGCGCAGGCCCGGCAGCGCCAGGATCGGGCCGATGCTGGCGATCGGGTTGCTGGGCGCGATCAGGATCGCCTCGGCATGTTGCAGCGCCTCCAGCACTCCGGGCGCAGGCCGCGCCTCCCCCGCTCCCTCGAAGCGAACGCCTCGCACGCGGTCGCGCGCGCCGCGCTGCACGAGATAGCGCTGGAACGCGAGCGGGCCTTCGCCCGTCTCGATGACCGTGCGCACACGGTCATCCGACATGGGGAGGATGCGCGTCCGCACCTCCAGCCGTTCGGCCAGCTCCGCCGCTACCCGGCTCAGGCTGGCGCCTTCGCGCAGGCGACGGGTGCGGAAGAGGTGCGTCGCCAGGTCGCGGTCGCCGATCTGGAACCAGGTCTCGTCGCTGAAGCGGCGCATCGCCTCCAGCCAGTGAAACGTGTCGCCCTGGATGCCCCAGCCGCGCGCCTCGTCCACGATGCCGGCGAGCGCGTACGTGACGGTATCGGGATCGGGGCTGACGTGGAGGCCGAAGAACTCCTCGTCGTCGCCGGTGTTGACGATGGCGACGATCTCCTCCGGCGGCACGATGCTTGTGACGCCCTGGAGGAAGCGCGAACCGCCCACGCCGCCGCAGAGGACGGCGATCATCGGCCGGCTCCGGCCGTTGTCGGCGCGGATCGGTAGCGACTACAATGAAGCTCCGGCACGCCGCCATGCTACGCAGCGCGCCGCTGGGAGCACAAGCCCGCATGAGTCGACCAGTCCTATGAGCGTTCCCGCCTACGTCTTCGACGGCGAGCGGCTGACGGCCGTCGATACGGGCATTGCGAAGCCGCTGCGCTGGGCCGCCTGGCAGCCGGACGGCTCGTGGTGCCTGCTCGTCGGTAACGGCGGTACGGCTGTGCGCTATGACGGCCGCCGGTTCCAGCCACTGCCCACGAACACCAAGCACAACCTGCGCGGCGTCGCCTTCTCTCCGGACGGACGCGAGGCGCTGCTCGTCGGCAACCGGGGCGCCGTCCTGCTGTACGACGGCGCTTCCATGCGCGAGCTGCCCTCGCCCGCGACGGAGAACCTGCGCCGCGCCGCCTGGCGTCCGCAGGGCGACTACGCGCTCATCATCGGCAACGGCGGCACGGTGCTGCGCTACGAAGACGGCACGCTCACGCCCGTCCCGGGCGATCGCGCGCACACCCTGCGCGCGATCGCGTGGCGTCCGGACGGCGCATACGCGCTCGTCGGCGCCTACGCCAGCCGCTGGGCCGGCTACCCGCGCCCGCACGCGCTCTACAAGTGCGACGGCCGCTACCTGCAGGCGCTGCTCACCAGCGATCAGGAGGACGACTTCGTCGCCGTCGACTGGCACCCGGACGGACGGCGGGCGCTCATCGCGGGTTACGCGTTCAGCAGCGATGCTACGGCGAACAAGCTCCTCACCTACGACGGCGCGGGCTTCAGCACGCAGGCGGTGGAGACGTCGGGCTCGCTGCTCGGCGCGGCGTGGCACCCGGGCGGCGAATACGCGCTCCTCTGCGGCGAGGGCGGCGCGCTGCTTCGCTACCATGGCGGACGCGTGGAGCAGATTGAGAGCGGAACGCAGGATAACCTCGTCGGCCCGTTCTGGCGGCCCGATGGCTCGACGGCGCTCCTCCTGCGCGGCCCTGGCGAGCGCGTGTATACGGTGTGAGGCGATTCTGCGCGCTTTGACAGACCTTCCCAGTGGCAGTATGCTTGCTGCACTCTCTAGGGTGAGGCGATACCGTGAAACAGCGCGAAAGAACGAAGACGAAGGCCAGCCAGAAAAAGATAGCCGACACGGCCCTTCAGGCAGGTAGGGAGGCGTTCGCGCGGCACGCCTGGCGGGAGGCGTTTGAACTCCTCTCCGCCGCCGACGCATCGGGCGGCCTCTCGGCGGAGGACCTAGAACGTCTCGGAGATGCTGCCTGGTGGACGGGGCACAC
>JADFNZ010000079.1 GCA_022563135.1 Chloroflexota bacterium
CAACAGCTCGACCTGATGCAGGCGCGCGCGGAGGCGATGGACGTGGCCGCGTGGAAGGTCTACACGCCGTACGCCGGCACGACAGGCAGCGGCTGGTTCCTGGACGACGAGCGCTTCGGCATCCCGCTGATCGAGAAGGCGCGAGAGGTGGGCGTGAAGACGATCTGCGCGCACAAGGGGCTGCCGCTCTTCGGCTTCGATCCGTCCTTCGCATCACCGCGCGATATCGGCGTCGTGGCCGCGGCCTTCCCGGACGTGCAGTTCGTCGTCTACCACTCCGGCTGGGACCCGTTCAACGTCTCCGCCGAAGGGCCGTACGACCCGGATAACGCGGAGCGGGGCGTGAACGCGCTGATCAAGAGCCTGCAGGACAACGGCGTCGAGCCGAACGGCAACGTCTGGGCGGAGGTCGGTTCTACCTGGCGCGGCGTCATGAGCGACCCGGCGCAGGCGGCGCACGTGCTGGGCAAGCTGCTGAAGTACGTCGGCGAGGATCGCGTGCTCTGGGGGACGGACTGCATCTGGTACGGCGCTCCCCAGCCCCAGATCGTCGCCTTCCGCACCTTTCAGCTCGACCCCGGCCTGCGCGAGGAGCACGGCTATCCGGAGCTCACGCCGGACGTGAAGGCGAAGGTGTTCGGCCTGAACGCGGCGCAGCTCTACGGCGTCGACCCGGAGGCGCAGCGCTGCGCGGTCAAGACGAGCGAGCTGGAGCGGTTCCGCGAGTCGTACCAAGAGCTGGAGGGCGACACGCACGAGCTGCGCTGGGCCCCGCACGGGCCGATCACCCGGCGTGAGATGCTGCGCCACTTCCTTCAGGCCGGCGGCCGCTGGAGCCCCTGGCGATAACGATCATTGGCCTAAGCGCCTAGCATATATCCTCAAGCCTTGCTATAGTTGGCGGATGCGTCCGCCGGAGCACTGGCACGTCCGCCGAACGCGCCACGGCCGCCGCCAACGGCCCTGGCTGGCCCTGCTCGCCGTCGCGACGCTGGTCTCAGGCGTCTTTCTGGTTCGGGCAGCCTTCTTCGGCGGCGCAGATAGCCCTGTCGACGTCGTGGCCGAACCCACGCCTATGAGCGACGTGCTCGCCGCGACGAGCCTGCCCCCAAGCGCGTACGCCGTGCCGCCGCCGAAGCTCACGGGCCAGACGCTCGCGGTGATCGAGCAGCCGTGCGGAGCGCTGCTCTACGGCGTGAACCCGCACGAACGGCGTGCGCCCGCGAGCCTGACGAAGATCGCGACCGCGATCGTCGCGGTGGAACAGGCGCCCCTCTCTGAGCTCGTGGACGTACAGGTGAACGGCGCCCTGCTGCGGGCTTCGTCTGGCTCGTCCGTGATGGGGTTGACGCCGGGCCAGCGTCTGAGCCTGCGGGACCTCCTCTACGGGCTGCTGCTGCCCTCCGGCAACGACGCCGCGATCGCCATCGCCGAGCACATCTCCGGCAGCGTGCCGGCCTTCGCAGCGCTGATGAACCGCAGGGTGGAGGCGCTGGGGCTGACGAATACCCGCTTCGCCAACCCGCACGGGCTCGACGACCTGATCAACTACACCTCGGCCTACGATATCGCCATGCTCGGCCGGGAGCTGCTGCGACGGCCTGAGCTGGCGGAGATCGTGGTGACGCAGTCGTACCAGCCCGCCTGGAGCGGCCCGCCGGTCTGGAACGGCAACCGGCTGATCTACGACGACCCGGATACGCTCGGCGTGAAGACCGGCTATACGGCGGACGCGGGCCAGACGATCGTGGCGGCGGCCGAACGCGACGGCCGGACGCTGATCGTTTCGGTGCTGGGCGCGTGGGACCGCTACGCGGACGCCAGCGCGCTCCTCAACTGGGCCTTCGCGAGCGTGCCGGCGTCGTGCGGCCCGGCGTTCGGCGGGCCGTAGCTGAGCAGAGCCCGAGAAGATGAATCGGCGGGCGGCCCACCCGATCTAGGCCAGCATCGCGTCTTTTGCAGGACACAGTCGCCATGGGGCGGGCCGCCCTCAAGGCCGGCCCCTACGAGGCCAGCAGCGCTTCAACCGTAGGGACAGACCATTAGGTCTGTCCGCCCGAATCCTCGGGTCATGCCTTTACCCCCGCGAGCGCCCGAGCCACTCCTGCGCGGAAGGTACGTCTGCGAGGCCGGTCGCGAGTAGGACGGCTCGTAGGATCGCCCGCTCCACCGCGCGCGGGGCGAGCGCCTCCAGCGCGCGGTAGACGGCGCGGTCGCTCACGTCGACCTCCCCCGTCGCGAGCGCGAAGACGACATCGCCGTCGCCGAGGGTATGCGCCGGACGGATGGCGCGCGCGAAGCCATCGTGCGCGACCGAGGCGAGCCGGTTCGCCTGCTCCTTTGTGAGCCGGGCGTTCGTGGCGACGACGGCGAGCGTGGTGTTCCCGGCCGGCGGCGCTTCCGGCCGCTTGCCCTCGCGGATCAGTTCGGTCGAGTCGAGGAAGCCGCGGCGGCCGCCCCGCGGGCCGGCGACGACCTTGCCTGTGCTCGGATCGACGACCTCACCTGCGGCGTTTACCGCCACGAGCGCGCCGACGATCAATCCGCCCGGCCCGCGCTCGCTCGCCGTGCCGAGGCCGCCCTTGAGGCGGCGCTCGATCCCGCCCGCCTTGGCGACCGTGGCGCCCGTGCCCGCGCCGACCGTCCCTTGGCCCACGCGGCCACCCCTCGCCGCGCGGGCCGCCCGGTAGCCGGCGTCGGCGGTCGGGCGCACTCGTGCGCTGCCCAGGTTCAGGTCGTAGAGGATCGCTGCGGGCACGATCGGTATCGTGCCGCCGTCGAAGTGCAGCCCGACGCCCTGCTCCTCCAGGTAGCGCACCACGCCGGAGGCGGCGTCCAGGCCGAAGGCGGAGCCGCCGGCGAGTACGACCGCGTGCACGGCGGCGGCGAAGGTTCCGGGACGGAGCGCGTCGGTCTCGCGGGTGCCGGGAGCGCCGCCGCGCACGTCGACGCCGGCGACCGTGCCTTCCGGCGGCAGGACGACCGTGCAGCCGGTGGCGGCGCGCCGGTTCGTCCAGTGGCCGGCCTTGACGCCGGGCACGTCGGTGATCGCATCGGTGCCGGTGTGGTCGCTCACGCGGGCTTCTCGGCGAGCACGAAGAGGTGCGCGCCTTCGAGCACCGGGTCAGGAACGATCTCCGAGTCACCCAGGCTGAAGCCGAGGCGTTCTAAGAGTTTCAGGTAGTGGTCGGGGCCGAAATGACTCCAGAACATCTCCACGCCCTCGACGAGCCAATCGGACTCGCGGGCCTCCCATTCCTGTGCGCCGACGACGGCGAAGAGCCGGCCTCCGGGGGTGAGCAGTGCGTAGAGCGCGCGGAAGAGCGACTCGTGCTCCTCTCGCGGCACGTGGATGACTGAGTAGAGCATGGCGATCGCGTCGAAGGCATGGGGCTTGAGCGGAAGCGCAGCCATGTCCGCGCGGACGAAGCTCGCCTTGGGCACGAGCTCCTGCGCCAGCGCAAGCTGCCCGCGCGAGATGTCGACGCCGACGACACTGAAGCGCTCGCTCAGGTAGGCCGCGTATGGCATGCCCGCCCCGCAGCCAAGGTCGAGCACGCGGGCGCCATCCGGCAGGCCGACGGTCAGCCGGTCCAGGTACGAACGGATCGGGTCCTTGGGCTTGCGCTCGCGCTGCCGCAGGTACTCGCGGGCGATCTTGTCGTACCCGCGCGCGACGGTGAGCTTGGGGTCGCCTATCCCCTTCACGACGCGCCACTCCGTGGCCTGCGGATCCTTCCCACAACAGCGTTGAGGCCCGTACCAGCCCAGATGCCCAGAAGCCCGACAGCGGCAACCGCGCCAAATATGATCACGAACAGCGTGAATATAGTGCCCCGCAAGACTTCGCCCGAGTTGCAGTTCCAACATGGGACTGCCCACGCACTTATCGCTGCGAAAAATGCCGCGTAGCCGATAATCACGACGGCGGCGACGATGCGAGGGGCATATTGAAACTTGGCCTTCGCTAGCCCCGCAATGAGACCGAGAACACTCGCCGCGAGAAACCATAGTACTAGAACGAACACTAGGGCCGCGACCTCCCGCCTCCCGTCAGCGCGCGCTGGCGCTCCTCTTCGTCCTGGACGGTGAGGTAGGCGTAGATCAGGTTCGACGCGGCGCTGGTAATGCAGTCGATCGCGTCGACGACCTCCGCGAGGCGGTGCTCGTCCACCGGCACCGCCCGCACGACGAGCTGCCGCTTGCGCTCGTCCAGCACGAGCGACGCGACCTGGTCCGGCCGCAGGCCGTCCTGCGGCAGCCACGAGGTCTGGCCTGCCAGGGCGGGGCCGCTGCGCATCTGGCCGGCGAGCTCGCCCAGGAGCCCCGACGCGCCGGGGCGCTGCGCGGTCGCGCGCAGGTCATGGACGGCGGTACGAAGCGCGGTAGCGACCTCCTTGGCGTAGTCGTCCGGCAGGGTAGGGTAGCGTGCGCGAACGCGCTCCGGCAGGGGCAGGCCTAATCCAGCGAGCAGCTCCTCGTCCGGCGCCTCCCGCAGGTCGGCGAAGAACGCCTGCGCCGATTCGCCGTCGAGCCGGAACGAGAGGAACGAACGCGCGATCGACTCCTTCTCGCGGTTTCGGAGGGCGCGGTAGAGGCCTATGAGGTCGCCGCTGGCGAGGAGGAACTGCTCCATAATCGCCAGCGCCAGCACCTTGCGGGCGCGCGGCTGCTCCAGTGTGAGCGCGCGCAGGCACGTCTCCGCGACGGTGCGGCGGCTGACGACGCCGAGCTCCGCGTACGAGGAGAGGAAGTCGTTGTCGAGCTTACGCAGGTAGCCGTCGAAGCAGGAGTCGCAGCGCGCCGGCCGCTCCTCGCCGGGGTGGAAGGAGAGGGGGCGGCCGCATTCGGCGCATGTCGCTTCGAGGGCTTGGTCTGCCATAGCGCTCCTTGGTGTGTTCAGGGTGCCGCTGTGAGGAGGAAATGTCAACCGTTCGCCCTGGATCGGAAGGGCTTGGGACCTCCCCTACGTTGGCAGGCGGTGGCGCGGATGGCGAAGTGGCTAACGGCGACCTTCAAGGTCGGCCGCGAGGTTCATCGGTGAGGACGACCGTGGGGAAGATGGCGCGGGAGGTCTAAAGACCTCCCCTACATTGCTCTGCGGCGGCGTCCGGAGAACGGCTGGCAGCGCGGGCAGTAGTGCGCGCTGCGATTGGAGAGCTTGAGCCGTTCGATCGGCGTGCCGCACGCGCGGCAGGGCTGCCCTTCGCGGCCGTAGGCGACCAGATACTCCTGGTTGCCGCCGGGCTCGCCGCTCAGGTTGACGTGGTCGCGCAGGCTGATCTCCTCGCCTTTTTTGGCGCCGACGCTGCTGCCCAGGTTCGCCAGCCCCTGCTCTAGCGCGCGCACGATGCCATGGCGCAGGCGTGCCACCTCGGCGTTCGTGAGGCCGCGGGCCTCGCGCTTGGGGTGGATGCCCGCGTAATGAAGCGCCTCGTCCGCGTAGAGGTTGCCGATGCCGGCGATGGCGCTCTGGTCGAGAAGCACGGCCTTCATCGGCGCCGAGCGCTTCGCGACGATCTCGGCGAGCACCTTTGCGGTGAACGTGCCGTCGAGCGGCTCCGGGCCGAGGCCAGCGAGGATCGGCTGCGGGTCGCCGGTGAGCCACATCGTGCCAAACTTGCGCAGGTCGATGAAGCGCAGCTCTGTGCCGTCGTCCAGCGTGAAGCGCGCCCGCAGGTACGGCTCGTCGGGCGCGCCGGTGGGCCGGCGGAGGAGGTTGCCGGACATGCGGCGGTGGACGACCCACCAGAGGCCGCGGTCCAGTTCGATCAGCAGGTATTTGCCGCGCCGCCGGACGCCGTCGATGCGGCGGCCGCGCAGCCCGGCGGTGAAGGCGCGGGGGGAGATCTCCTGCACGAGCCGCGTCGCGTCCGGCGCGACCCGGGCCTTCGTGATCGTGCGGCCCGTTACCGCGGCGCGCAGGTCCCGCGCCAGCGTTTCGACTTCGGGTAGCTCCGGCATGGTGCGCTGCTCCTCCTGGTGCGGCCATATCCTTCGTTCGACCGTCGTTTGCCTGTAGCATGACGAAGGAGGACCGTGTTGGCTAGTTCTTCCTCCGCGCTCAGAATGAGCAGTACTGCCGCTGTCACCCTGAGCAGAGCGAAGGGTCTGTCCTCGGAAGAGATTCTTCGCTGGCGCTCAGAATGACATGCGGGCCCGTCGTGGCTAAGCGGTGCGAAAGCCTCGTGACGCGCTAGATTCTTCGCGGAGTCCATCCTGAGCGGAGAGAAGGACTCAGAATGACGGTAGTGCATCGGCCACCCTGAGCACCCGGACGGGCCCGCCGGGGAGCGAAGGGCTCAGAATGACAGGGCGGACGAAGGCACATCTACGTGGCCGGCCTCGTCGCGATGAAGAGCGACTGGGAGCCTGGCTCGATGCCGCTGTGCTCGAACGGCACGACGGTCGGGTGGAAGCCGGCCTCCCGCAAGAGACTGAGCCAGACGTTGCGCACGAAGAGGCCCATCGTGTGGCGCTCGTACTCGACGCGCGGCGGGCCGTCCCCTTCGCGCAGGAGGTAGACCATCTCTGTGACGTAGGTGGTGTCGCTTGGGTCAGGGTCGTAGCTCCACTCCAGGTAGCGCAGGCTGCGGCCTTCGCCATCGTGGCCGCCGTGGCTCGTCCGTGCGCGGAAGCTCTCGCGCACGTGGTCCGGCGCGAAGAGCGTGACGCCGCCCGGCTTGCAGTGCGCGAACGCCGTCTCGATAGCCGCGCGCAGGTCGGCCGCGGTCGTGAGGTAGCTGACGGCATCGTGGATGAAGACGGCGTCGAACGCGCGGCCGAGGCGGAGCGTGCGCATGTCGCCTTCGATGTGCTCGCACTCGGGGTTCAGCTCCTTGCTGATGGCGAGCATCTGCGGCGAGAGGTCGGTGAGGGTCAGCGCGAAGTGGGCCTTCATGTGCGAGGCGTTGTTGCCGCCGCCGGAGCCGAGTTCCAACACCGTGCGCGGCGGCTCCTCGCTCGCGTCGACGATCGCCTTGCGGCAGAGCTCCGCGTCCTCCGCGTAGTCCGAGGGCGCAGTGAGGAGGTGGAACCAGCCGGCGAGGTCAGAGTAGAGCTTGAGCGTCATGGTCGGTTACGTGTTCAAGGAAGCAGCTGTAATTCTTTGTACATCAAGGTGCGCGCGTATTGACCTGAGGAACGGGGACATTGCTTGTTCTCTTAGAAGGCGGTGGTTGGCCGTGTCATACTCCTCGTAGAATGTCAGGATTGCGTCTTGCTTAGCACGAGTAAGCGCAACATAGAGAAGCCGCTCTTCCTCACGCACAACGCGGCCTTTAGCGGGAATGAACGTCCGATTTAACCACATTACGAACACAATCTCTGCCTCAAGTCCTTTCGCCGAGTGCATCGTCGTTACTAGTACCTCGTCCTCGCCGGTGACATCCGTGCGCTCTTCTTCCGCATCAAGAACACCGTATTTTTCATATAGGTGCCCCTTCATTCTGGGAATCGAAGGTAAGAACTCAACAATCTCAGCAATAGCCGTAGAAATCGATTCATTTACTTGAAGTGAAGGGAAGTTTTCAAGTGATCGCTGAAATTGTGATGGGTCAACAACAGACTCACGGGTATTAGTCAGAGCCTGAAATATCATCGCTATTCTGCTGTCGGTTAGGGAGGAACAGTATTCAAACAGGCTCCTCTCCGAATTCATGGCCGCAGCTCGAATCTCTCCAATTTCAGAATCCGTTAGCCCGACGAAATCTAGCCATTGCCGCAGAGCAAGACTATCTGAATCTGCCAACAGCCTCAGTACCAGAATTAGTCTCCATATGTCATCTGACATGGAACCAGGATCAATGGTCTTAGTTAGAATTTGAAATCCTTCTGTTAGTTCGCTGGCGACCCTATTCACATGGTTCTTAATTGGGCAGAGCACCATAAAATTCTTATACGTAATG
>JADFNZ010000080.1 GCA_022563135.1 Chloroflexota bacterium
GGCGTGACCAGTCGATGGAGCTGCAAGGCCCTAGGTGGAGCGACCGGCTGCGATCTTGGCTCCAGGCGAAGCGCCGCCCGCCCTACCGCTAGGGAGCGCGACTCCCATCCTGAAGACGCCTCCCCGCGCGTTCCTGTTCTTGCTCGCGATTCTGACCGCGGGCGTGATCGCCTGCAGCGGCGGTGGCTCCCCGGCTTCGCCTACGGGCGCTCCCACAGCGACCTCCGCCCCGCCGCCGACGGCGGCACTCGATTTGGGGCCCGCCCGGCCCGAGGTGGAGCGCATCATCGAGCATATCCGCGTACTGACGCTGGAGATCGGCCCGCGACCGGCGGGCTCTGCGGCCGGAGCGGAAGCGATTGCCTACGGTCAGGAGCAGTTCGCACGCTGGGGTTACCAGGTCGAATTGCAAGAGTTCTCCGTGACCAGCCCGCTGCTACGTGCGGCGACACTCTCCATAGAGGGCGGCGAGACGATTACGGCCACGCCGTTCATCGGGTCACCGGCCGGCCGGGCGAACGCCGCCCTGATCGACGCGGGCGCTGGCCGGCCGGATGAGTTTCCATCGGATGCGGTCGGGGCCGTCGTGCTCATTCAGCGTGGTGACGTGCCGTTTGTGGACATGGTCGCGCGGGCGGAGGCGGCCGAGGCCAGTTCGCTGGTCATCGCGAACAACGAGCCAGGGCGCTTCCACGGTATCTTCCGCGACGCGGTCGATCTGCCCGTCGTCGTCATCGATCCGGCGGACGGCGAGGCGCTGCGCGCGCTGCTCGCCGCCGGGCCGGTGGAGGTGAGTCTGGACGTAGAGGAGGAGAGGGAGGTGACGACGCAGAACGTCATCGCCCGCTCGCCCGGGTCGTCGTGCCGCACCGTGAGCGGCGGCCACCTCGATTCCGTGCCGGTGACGACCGGCGCGACAGATAATGCGTCGGGCTCCGCGTTGGTGCTCGAACTGGCGCGGGCCGCCGCCGCGGCGGGCCTCTCCGGGCACTGCTTCGTTCTCTTCGGGGCGGAGGAGACGGGCCTCAACGGGAGCGCGTTCTTCGTCGCAGAGCTTGCGCGGGACGAGCGGGATGCGCTCGCCGCCTTCCTCAACTTCGATGTCGTCGCAGGCGACGGCCAGCCGCTCATCTCCGGCGGGAGCGGGCTGATCGAGCTCGCGGAACGGCTGGCGGATGAGGCCGGCCTGGACATCGAACTGAGCCGCCGGCCTGAGGATATCCCAAGCGACCATCGCAGCTTTCTCGCACGGGCCATACCCGTGGTGGTGCTGACCAGCCAGGACTTCGGGCGCATCCATACACTGGCGGACTCGTTCGAGAACCTGAGCCCGGACACGCTGGAGCCGATCGCGACGCTGGGCTTCGCTCTCCTCCAGGAGCTGAGCTAACGCCGGACAGCTACCGCCGGACGCTTGCCCGCCCCTCCTGTGTGATGTACGATCGCCGCGATCCCGCACCCCTGGAGGCAACTGTGCGCTACCGCTCGTGGCTGCTGCTCGCGCCGCTTCTACTGCTGGCCGCAGGGCTTGCCGCCGCCTGCTTCGGCTCGAGCGGCGGCGCGCCCGATCCGAGCGGCATCGCCACGGCGACGCCGCCGGACCCGCTGCCGGAAGCCCTCATCGTCGGCGAAACGCTGCCACCGGCGGAAGGCACCGTCTACATCGTGCAGGCCGGCGACACGCTGTCCTTCATTGCCGAACAGTTTAGTACGACGATCGCTGCGATCGTGGAGGCGAACGGCATCGATGACCCGCGCCGGCTCTTCGTCGGCCAGCAGCTCGTGATCCCCGGCATTACCGATGGCAGTGACGTGCTCGGCGCCACCGTCGAGCCGTCCGCGACGGCACCTGCGCCTCCCACGCCGCGGCCGGCGCCGAGCGGTAGCGACTGCACCTATAGCGTTCGCTCCGGCGACTTCGCCGCGTCCATCGCGCCGCGGTTCGGCATCTCGGTCGAGGAGCTCGCTGCGCTCAACGGCACCACGGTCGATGACCTGCGCACGCTTGCGATAGGCGACCTGCTCATCGTGCCGTGCTTGACGCCCACGGCGACGCCTCAGCCACCGGCCGCCACGCCGGCCGCGCCGCCGCCCACCGCCGGGGCTGGCGACTGCACCTACACCGTGCAATCCGGCGACATCGCCGTCGCGATCGCCGCGCAGTTCGGCATCTCAGTAGAGGAGCTCGCGACCCTCAACAACACCACGGTCGACGATCTGCGCACGCTCAACATCGATGACGTGCTGATCGTGCCGTGTTCGTAGGTGATTGCCGTCGCTTGCGCCGCTATAGGCCCTATGCTAGCATGAGGCTCGCTCATTCTGGGACTGTGGCCAAGGCAGCTTCGGTAGCGCGCGGAAGGTAGAATTGTGTATGGGGAAGCGCAGCCCGGTTCGGCCACGATGCGCCGGGGCGGGTTGGCCTTCTTGCGTGATACCGGCCATCGAGGAAGAGACATGACGTCGAACGAAGAGCTTGTGAACGACCTGGAACGCCGGCGCGAGGAAGCGAGGCTCGGCGGCGGCCAGCACCGCATCGATGCGCAGCACGGCCGCGGCAAGCTCACCGCTCGCGAACGGCTGACGCTGCTGTTGGATGAGGGCTCGTTCGAGGAGTTCGACCAGTTGGCGCTCCATCGCGGCACGGAGTTTGGCATCGATAAGCAGAAGTACCTGGGCGATGCCGTCGTAACCGGCTGGGGCAAGATCGATGGCCGCCCGGTCTACGTCTTCTCCCAGGATTTCACCGTCTTCGGTGGGTCTATCACTGAGGTGACAGGTCAGAAGATCGTCAAGGTGATGGATCTCGCGATGAAGAGCGGCGCGCCGGTTATCGGGCTGAACGACGGCGGCGGCGCCCGCGTGCAGGATGGCGTCGATGGGCTCGCCAGCTACGGTGATATTTTCGTGCACAACGTTCTCGCCTCCGGCGTGGTGCCGCAGATCTCGGTGATCATGGGGCCGGCGGCGGGCGGCGCGGTCTACTCTCCGGCCATGACGGACTTCATCTTCATGACCAAGGGCACATCGCAGATGTACATCACCGGCCCGGACATCATTAAGGCGGTGACGGGCGAGGACGTCACCCACGAAGAGCTGGGCGGGGCGATGACCCACGCCACCCGCAGCGGCGTCTGCCACTTCGCCATCGAAGGGGAGGAGGAGTGCCTGCAGGAGGTGCGGCGGCTCCTCTCGTTCCTGCCGCTGAACAACATGGAAGACCCGCCGCTCATGGAAACGGGCGACGATCCGATGCGCCGGGATGAGGACCTGCTGCGCATCATTCCGGACGACAACACGAAGTCGTACGACATGCGCGAGGTGATCTATCGCATCGTGGACGCCGGCGACTTCATGGAGGTGCAGGAGCACTTCGCGCAGAATATGATCGTCGGCTACGCCCGACTGGCTGGCCGCACCGTCGGCATCGTCGGCAACCAACCGCTCTATCTGGCCGGCGTGCTCGACATCGACTCCTCCCGCAAGGCGGCGCGCTTCGTCCGTTTCTGCGATGCGTTCAACATCCCCATCCTCACGTTCGTGGACGTGCCGGGCTTCCTGCCGGGCACGTCGCAGGAGTACGGCGGCATCATCAGCCACGGCGCGAAGCTGGTCTACGCGTACTCAGAGGCGACGGTGCCGAAGGTCACGCTCATCGTGCGCAAGGCGTACGGCGGCGCCTACGACGCGATGGGCTCCAAGCACCTGCGGGCCGACGTGAACTACGCTTGGCCGACGGCGGAGATCGCCGTGATGGGGCCGGACGGCGCCGTGAACCTGATCCACCGGGCGGAGCTGGCGAAGGCGAAGAAGGTGGAAGAGCGCCGCCAGGAGCTTATCGAAGAGTACAAGGAGCGCTTCGCCAACCCGTACGTGGCCGCCTCCCGCGGCTTCATCGACGACGTGATCGACCCGCGCGAGTCGCGCGTGCGCATCATCCGCGCCATGGAGATGCTGCGCAACAAGGCGGGCAGCATGCCGCCCAAGAAGCACGGCTGCATCCCGCTCTAGCCTCCCACCGACGCCTACAGCGACGGCTCGCCGTGCGTTTCCGCACCGCTATTGCTCCTCATCCATGACCGCTGTATACTGCGCGAGCAGCCATTGATCTAATTGCTTACGTAGGTGACTAGAAATGAAGATATCCTGCCTTCAGGAGCACCTCGCGAAGGGTCTCGGCATCGTCGGGCGCGCCGTCGCGTTGCGCAGCACGCTGCCGATCACGGCGAACGTGCTGCTGGCGAGCGACGAGGGCCGCCTCAAGCTCGCCGCGACCGACCTCGAGATCGCGATCAGTTGCTGGGTCGGCGCGGAAGTGGAGGAAGAGGGCACGATCACCGTCCCTTCGCGCCTCCTGACCGACTTCGTGAACTCGCTCCCCAGCGAGAAGATCGAGATGACGCTAGCGCAGCGCGCTCGCCAGCTCAAGCTCTCCTGCGCCCGCAACCAGGCGAACATTGGCGGCATGGACGCGGATGACTTCCCGCCCATCCCCACTGTGGAGGACGGCGCGTCGCTGCCGCTAGACCCGCAGACGTTGCACACGGCGATCAGCCAGGTCGTCTTCACCGCGGCGACGGACGACTCGCGGCCGGTCCTGACCGGTATCGACGTTGTGATGGAGGACGACCAGCTCACGCTGGCCGCCGCGGACGGCTTCCGCCTCTCCGTGCGCCACGTGCAGCTCGAGAAGCCGGTAGAGGAGCGCGTGGAGGTGATCATCCCGGCGCGCGCGCTGGCGGAGTTGAACCGTATGCTGCCGGAGGAGACCGAGCCGGTGGAGATGAGCTTCAACGCCACGAAGACGCAGGCGCTCTTCAAGCTGAAGAACGTGGAGCTGGTGACGCAGCTCATCCAGGGTGCCTTTCCCAACTACACACAGCTCATCCCGGAGGGCCACGCCAGCCGCGTCGTCGTCAGCGTCGACGACTTCCTGCGTGAGACGCGCATCGCCGCGATCTTCGCGCGGGACGGCAGCGGCATCGTGCGCATCCAGTGCACCCCGGGCGAGGAGCTGGAGCAGGGGAAGATGACGATCTCTGCTCGCGCGGAAGAGATCGGCGACAACATGGGCGAGATCGACGCCGCGATCGAGGGCGAGGCGACCAAGATCGCGTTCAACAGCAAGTACCTGCAGGACTTCCTGCAGGTACTGGAGGGGGGCCGGGTGGCGCTAGAGATGAACGGCCCCTCCAAGCAGGGCGTCCTCCGTCCGGTGGGCGACGACAGCTACGTCCACGTGGTCATGCCCATGTTCGTGCAGTGGTAGTGGCGCGGTCGGACGCGAGGGACTCAGGGCAGAGCGAGACTCGGACACGAACCACCCACGGTATGCACACATGTTCGAAATAGACCGGAAGCAGGTTCGACTCAAACTGCAAGAGTAGCACCCCAGCTCGTCTCGATAGCCCCCCGGCCTTGGCGAAGTCCTCCGGCCCAACCTGAAACCCTTCGCACCTCCTTGCGTTTGCTCTACGAAAGGAAGGTGATCGCTGTGAGTACCGACGTTCGTTGTCCCCGCTGCGGCTGCGCGGTAAGCGGGCAGGCGGGATGCCAGCACCTTCGCTGGGCGCCGAATCGAGGCGGGCTGGTCGAGTTCGCCAAGTCCGTCCTCTACAGCAGTCCTGTCACGAAGCGGCGCGGCTCCCGGCCAGCCCAGATCCCGCCCGCATGGTGGCAGGAGCACCGCGACTGGCTATTGGGCCAGGTCGCATTGCGCCTCGATGCTCTCGAGGGGTATTGCTTTGGCGACCCATCGGAGATCGACCGGCTCTGCATGGACATCTGGCACCGCTTCGCGCCGGAGCCCGCGCGGGCCGGCCGCCAGCCCGTGCAGTAGCCTGGCCCGTGTGCATGCGGACGTTGCCCTCGTGCTACACTTCTCCGTAGCAGTGCGAGGAGACGTTCGCTCCATGGCCGCATCCCTACGACGCCTTGCCCTGAGCTGGCCCGCGATCGCGCTGGGCCTCTTCGCCGCGTTCGCCGGCGGTGGACTCGCGACCGGCATCATGGCCCACGAGGCGATCGTCGACGACTTCGACTACACGACGATCTCATGGGCGCTCATCGCCCCGACGTGGGGGACGCTCGCGGCGTTGCTGCTCTTGACGCGGGTCTGGCCGATGGCCGGCGCCGTGTTCCTAGGCTGGCTGGCCGTCGTCACCGGCATCTACTACAGCGACGTCTGGGGCTATCTCCCCGGCGCGTTTCTCCTCCTGCTCGCGTTCGCCATCGTGCTGCTGCCAGAGAGCGCAGCCGACGATGAGGACGCCGAGCTGGTCGAGACGGCTGAGGGCGAGGTCAGCTAGCGCCGTTCACGCCCAGCGCGCGCGGTAGCCCGTTCTCGTACGATTCGCTCATCTCCGAGACGTCCATATCTATCTGCGCGCCCAGCCGCAGCCGGTCACTCGCCACACTCCCTAAGCGCACCAGCGGTGCGTCGTGCTCGCGCGTGAGCGCGGCTAGCGCGTCCGCGTCGCTCGTGGAGACGACGATGCGCGAGGGCGCTTCGCCGAAGAGCGCCGCATCCAGCCGGCCGTCGATCGTTACTCCGCTTGCGTCGAGGCCGAGGCTACCCGCCATGCAGCACTCCGCCAGCGTGACGGCCAGGCCCCCGCGCGAGCAGTCGTGCGCGGAACGGAGCAGGCCGCTTCGGGCCGCCTCCAGGCAGGCGCGCTGCACGCGCACCTCGAGGTCGAGGTCGATGCGCGGCTGCCCGGCGATCAGGCCGTCATGCGCGAGCTTCAGGTACTCGCTGCCGGCGAGCTCTGCTGCGTCGCCGGTGAGTGCGCCGCCGAGCAGGAAGACCTGGTCGCCCTCGCTCTGGAAGCCCAGCGGGACGACCTGCTCCACGTCCTCGATCAGCCCCAGCATGCCGACGACAGGCGTGGGGTAGACGGCGACCGTCCGGCCGTCCTCAGTCGATTCGTTGTAGAGCGAGACGTTGCCGGAGACGACGGGTACGCCCAGCGCCTCGCAGGCGGCGGCCATGCCGCGGATCGCCTGTTCGAGCTGATAGTAGCCCTCCGGCTTCTCCGGATTGCCGAAGTTTAGGCAGTCGGTCAGCGCGAGCGGCTCCGCGCCCGTGCAGACGATATTGCGCGCCGCCTCCGCGACGGCCATTGCGCCGCCGGCGTACGGGTCGAGGTAGCACATGCGCCCGTCGCCGTCGGTCGTCAGCGCGATCGCTCTGTTCGTGCCCTTCACGCGAACGACCGCGGCGTCGCTGCCGGGCCCGGCGACCGTGTTCGTGAGTACCTGGTGGTCGTACTGTCGCCAGACGTAGCGCTTGGAGGCGACCTCCGGCGACGCGAGCAGGCTGAGGAGCGCGGCGTTGGCGTCCGCCACGTCCGGCAGCCGCGAGAGGTCGTACTCCTGAAGATCGCTGAGCCAGCGTGGCTTGATGCCCTTGCGCGTGTACTGCGGCGGGTCGGTAAGGAGCTGTACCGGCACCCGCGCCACGGTCTCACCGCCGCCAGCACTGAGCGCAGCCGAAGTGCCTGCACTGAGCGCCGTCGAAGTGTCGCGTATCGTCGCCATGCCATCGTCCGTAACGACGCCGATCGTCGCGCAGTGCAGCTCCCAGCGCTCGAAGAGGCGGCGCACGTCGGCCTCATGCTCCCGCTTGACGATCACGAGCATCCGCTCCTGCGACTCGGAGAGCATCACCTCGTACGGCGTCATGCCCTCCTCGCGCCGCGGCACCTGCGCGACATCGATATCGAGCCCGGTGCCGGCCTTGGCGGCGCACTCGACGGCCGCGCTCGTCAGGCCGGCCGCGCCCAGGTCCTGCAGGCCGACGATCCAATCGCCGTGCTGCTCGGCCAGCTCCACGCACGCCTCCATCAGCAGCTTCTCAAGGAACGGATTGC
>JADFNZ010000081.1 GCA_022563135.1 Chloroflexota bacterium
ACTTCCATATTGCAGCGAAGGCAGCCAAGAGAAGGACGCCGGCTGTGACGCTACCGGTCACGATATTAGCCCACGCTTCAGCTGATTCCAAGGCGCTTGAGATCATGGTTAACTATTTTCCTTCCCCCGCAGCTTCTCGTACCACTCCTTGATCGTGCGCTCGTAGCCCAGGTCGCCGGGCTGGTAGTAGCGACGGCCCGCCAGGCTGTCCGGCAGGTGGCTCTGCTCAACGTAGTGCTCGTCGTAATCGTGGGCGTACTTGTAGCCCTTGCCGTAGCCCTGGTCGCGCATGAGGCCGGTGACGGCGTTGCGCAGATGGAGCGGCACCGGAGCGTTCTGCGACTCGCGCACGTCCCGAAGCGCCGCCGTGTAGGCCGTGAGCGCGCTGTTGCTCTTGGGCGCGGTCGCCAGGTAGATCGCGCACTCGGCCATGGGGAGGAAGCCCTCCGGCAGGCCGATGAAGTGCACCGCCTGCTGGCAGGCTGTGGCGACGACGAGCGCCTGCGGGTCGGCGAGGCCGACGTCCTCCGCCGCCGAGATCACCATCCGCCGTACGATGAAGAGCGGGTCCTCGCCCGACTCGATCATGCGCGCGAGCCAGTAGAGCGTGGCGTCCGGGTCGGAGCCGCGGATCGACTTGATAAAGGCCGAGATCGTATCGTAGTGGGCGTCGCCCTTCTTGTCGTAGAGGTACGTCCGGTGCTGGAGCGCCTCCTCGATCAGCGCCCTGTCCACACGGCGACGGCCTCTCTTATCCGGCTTCGCGCTGGCCGCCGCCATCTCGAGCGCATTGAGCGCGATGCGGGCGTCGCCGCCGACGGAGCCGCTGAGCGCCTCGATCGCGTCGTCGTCCATAGTAACGCCGTCCTTGCCCAACCCGCGCTGCTCGTCCTCAAGACCGCGGCGCAGGATCAGCGCGACCTGCTCCCGCTCCAGTGCCTGGAGGGTGAAGACGCGGCTGCGCGAGAGGAGCGGGCCGATCACCTCGAACGAAGGGTTCTCCGTGGTGGCGCCGATGAGCGTGACCGTGCCGTCCTCCACGTATGGCAGCACGGCGTCCTGCTGCGCCTTGTTGAAGCGGTGGATCTCGTCGATGAAGAGGATCGTGGGCCGGCTCTCCATCGCGCGTCGCTCTTTCGCCTCGGCGACGATGCGGCGAAGGTCGGCGACGCCCGCCGAGACGGCGGAGACCGGTGCGAACGCCGCCCGCGTCATCTGCGCGATGATGCGCGCGAGGGTGGTCTTGCCGGTGCCGGGCGGCCCCCAGAAGATGATCGAGGGGAGGCTATCGGCCTCCATCAGGCGGCGGAGGATGTGCCCTTGGCCCACCAGGTGCTCCTGCCCAACGAACTCGTCGAGCGTGGTGGGCCGCATGCGCGCGGCGAGCGGCGCCTCGCGCTGCTGGCGCTCCTCGGCAGCGCGGTCGAACATATCGGGCGGCTGTTCGGCCTTGCGGCGGGCCATGGTCGCCCTATTGTAGCCGATCGGGTCTTCGCCGGGTGCAGAGAGAGCGCTCAGCAGTCGACTCTGATAGTAGGGATACTCTGCGCTGGAGGTAGCGCGTGATGACGACAACTGATGCGTTTCTGAGCTTGGGAGCTCAGGCGCCGGAGAGCGAAGTGGCGAGCGCCGAAGGCGGCCCGGTACTGCTCCCTTCGCTATGGAGTGAGCGGCCGCTCGTCCTGATCTTCCTCTGCCCGCTCGACACCGGCTACGGCGCGGACAACGCGATCCGGCTGCGTGACGCCGATGAGGCCTATCAAAAGGCGGGGGCGGAGCTCGTCGCCGTGGTCCCGAACCAGTCGAACGAAGCGGCGGCGTTCAAGCAGCAGTGGAAGATCCCGTATCAGATACTCTGCGACCCGGGGGAGGCGCTCTACCGCGCCTTCGGCGTGACGGACGAGTCACCGGGCAGCTTCGTGATCGATACCGGAGGCAAGGTGCGCTATCTCCACCGCAACAACAACGGGCTCGACAGCCCGTCGACCTGGGACCTGATCGCCGCGGTCTGCGAGCTCACCGGCGCCGCCGTCGAGAAGCCGGCGTCTACGCCGGCGGAGGCTGAAGACCCATCGGTGGAGAGCGCATCGGCGAACGGGGCCGCGGAGCTGACGCCCGGAGACAACAGGCTACCGAACTATACCTGCGCGAAGTGCGGCTACACTGATTGCGACGTGCAAGATGTCTCGACCACGAGCGGGATGCTATCGAGAGTCTTCAACTCCCAGCACCGGCGCCTCTCCGCCGTCACCTGCGTCCGCTGCACGTACACAGAGTTCTTCCGAACGGAGAGCGGCGCGCTCCGCAATATCTTCGATCTGTTCGCGGGCTCGTAGCCGCGGCGAAGGCTCGCCTCGCCCTACGCCTCCACCTTGTGGAAGTCTGGGTCGCGCTTCTCTCGGAAGGCGCTGACCGCCTCCTTGAAGTACGGCCGCTGCTGGGCCGCGACGAACTCGCGCATCTCCTCCCGCATCACTTCGCGCACGTCGACCTTCGTCAGGTTCTCCCACACCTGCTTCTTGATGGCGAGGGTGGACTCCAAGGGGTTGAACGCGAACTCGGCCGCGGTGGCGATGGCGTCCTCCATCAGCCGGTCTGGTTCGACCACGCGGTTGACGAGGCCGATACGCCCCGCCTCCTCGCCGCTGATGATCCGGCCGCTCAGGAGCAGCTCCAGCGCCTGGCTCACGCCGACGATGTGTGACAGCAGGTAGGTGCTGGCGAGCTCCGGCATCACCCCCACCTGGACGAAGCGCACGGAGAGGCGCGCCTGCGGCGTGGCGATGCGCACGTCTGCGCCGAGCGTGATCGTCAGCCCCGCGCCGATGGCCGGGCCGTTGATCGCACAGACGATTGGCTTCGAGCGTTGCCACATCTCCGTCCAGCTATCCTGGCGCGGGGCCCTCTCCGCCCTCTGCTGGGGTCGGCCGTCGCCGTCGCCACCCTGTTCGCGCCGCTCGATCTGGCGCTGCCAGCCGCCCATGTCGGCCCCGGCGCAGAAGGCGCGGCCCTCGCCCGTGAGCACCATGGCGCCGATCGAAGGGTCGTTGTTCCACGCCTCGATCTGCTCGCGCGCCTCGGCCGACATCGTGGCATGGAGGGCATTGAGCCTGTCCGGCCGGTTGAACTTGATCACGCCCACGCGACCGTGCTGTTCCGTGATGATCATCTCGTGTGGCATCTCGTCGCTCCTTTCCGCCGTGTTGCGGCGCCAGTATAGCACCCCGCCGTCGTGCCGGGGCGGTACTGTTTTCGCGGTTACACAACCGTAGGTGCTCTAGTGTTACAATCGCCACGAAGTTAGCCTGGCGTGGCAGAGCAGTGACGTATGGAGGAGAGAACATGGCCGATACTGAGAAGAACGTGGCCGTCTACGGCGCTCCCTGGTGCCCGGACTGTCGCCGTTCCAAGCAGTTCCTGGGCGAGATGCGCGTGCCGTACGACTGGATCGACATCGATCAGGATCCTGAGGGCGCGGCGTTCGTGCGCGAGAAGAACAATGGCAAGCAGATCATCCCCACGGTCGTCTTCAGCGACGGCTCGTTTCTTGTGGAGCCGGGCAACGACGAGCTCGCGCGCAAGCTCGGCCTGACGATGCGGGCGAAGCGTACGTACTACGATCTGGTGATCATCGGCGGCGGGCCGGCCGGACTGACGTCGGCGATCTACGGCGCTCGCGAGGGGATCGACTGTCTCGTGATCGAGAAGAGCGCGTTGGGTGGGCAGGCCGGCGTCACCGAACGCATCGATAACTATCCGGGCTTTCCGGAGGGGATCGGCGGGGCCGAGCTCGCCGAGCGCATCATTCAGCAGGCGCGCCGCTACGAGGTCGAGCTGCTCTCCGCGGTCGGCGTGCGGTCCGTGGCGCGCCAGGGCCCGTACCTGGTCACGACCACGGAGACGGGCGACGAGTACTGCTCGCGCGCCATCATCGTCGGCACCGGCTCCACCTATCGTCGGCTAGGCGCGCCAGGCGAGGACGACCTGATCGGCGCGGGGATCCACTTCTGCGCCACCTGCGACGGCCCGTTCTACAAGGGCTCGAAGGAGATCATGGTCATCGGCGGCGGCAACTCCGGTGTGGAGGAAGGCCTCTTCCTCTCGCAGTTCACCGACAAGATCCGCCTGGTCGAGTTCATGCCGGAGCTCAAGGCCAGCGCGCTCCTGCAGGAGAAGATCCGCTCCGATCCCAAGTTCGAGATCATGACGAACACGGAGGTGACGGAGTTCAAGGGCAAGGGTGGTAAGCTCCAGTCCGTCGTCACCAAGGACCGCGAGACGGGCGAGGTGCAGGAGTTCCACCCGAAGGGCGCGTTCGTGTTCATCGGCCTGACGCCGAACACGCAGTTCCTCGAAGGTACGGTGGAGCTGGACCAGTGGGGCTTCATCAAGACCAGCGAGACCTTCCAGAGCTCGCTGCCCGGGCTCTTCGCGGCCGGAGACGTGCGCGCCGGCAGCACGAAGCAGCTCGCGTCGGCTACGGGCGAGGGCGTGACCGCGCTGATCATGGCGCGCGAGTACCTCCAGAAGCTCGGCGACGTGCCCGCGCACGCCCAGGCGTCCTAGCGCGCCCGGCGTGAGCGGCCTGCTCGACGCCCTGCCGGAGCGCCCCGCGACAGCGGTCCCCGCCGTCACGCGCGACCAGATGCGCGAGGTCGACCGGCTGATGATCGAGGAGTACGGGATCCAGCTCCTCCAGATGATGGAGAACGCCGGCCTCAATCTGGCCGACCTCGTCCGGCGCTACCTTGGCCGGCCGCTTTCGGGCCGCAGAGTGACCGTCCTCGCCGGGCGGGGAAACAACGGCGGTGGCGGGTTGACGGCGGCGCGCAGGCTGAGCGCCTGGGGAGCGGACGTACAGGTCGTCTTGAGTGCGGCGGCCGAGGAGTTCGAGGACGCGGCAGCGCTGCAGCTTGGCATCCTGGAGCGAATGCGCGTCCCGCTCCGGCGCTTCGATGGCGCCCTTCCTCCCCATGACATCCTCATCGATGCCGTGATCGGCTATAGCCTCGCGGGAGCGCCGCGCGGCTTGCCGCGAGCGCTGATCGCCGCTGCCAACGAGTCGCCGGCGCCCGTCGTCAGCCTGGATGTGCCCTCCGGCCTGGACGTCGACTCCGGCGAGGCGCCGGGCGAGGCGGTCGGGGCCACGGCGACGGTCACCCTCGCTCTACCGAAGGCCGGTCTGCTCCAGGCGAAGGCGCGTCCGTATGTCGGAGAGCTCTACCTGGCGGACATCAGCGTGCCGCCCGATCTCTACCTGCGGTTAGGTCTCTCGGTGCCGCCCCTGTTCGACGAATGCCCGCTGGTCCGGTTGGCTTAGGCCGCAGGACGGATTGCTCGGCTGCCGAGCTCGCTCGTGCTGGGCCGGAGCTTCACTCGAGCGGGTACCATTCCTTGACCCTGAACCGGCCTGCTGGTAGGCTTCGCTACAGATTTCGTGGCTAACATGCCGCGAGACGTTAGATGCCACTGGCGCCAGCGGCGAGACCGCCCGACTGGGAGCCAGTTGAAAGGAAGGGATGCCATGCGCAAGAACTGGTTGCTCATCGGGATTACGATGTTGGTGGCTGTGCTCGCCGTCGCCGCTATCGCCTGCGACGACGACGACGAAGACGAGAACGGCAACGGCAACGGAGAACCTCCAGCCACCCAGGAGGACGGTGAGGAGACGGGCGTCACTGGGCTGACCGTCGTGTTAGACGAGATGGACGGTTCGGGTGTGACCGGTATCGCCACCATCAGCGCGAACAACGGGGGCATAGCAGTGGTGGCGACGGTGTCAGGGGCGGAGGAAGGCCCGCACGCGAACCACCTGCACCACGGCACCTGCGATCCGGCCGGCCAAGGCGAGATCCACATCACCCTGGAAGACCTGGTCGCCGACGCGAACGGCGATGCCGCCGCGAACACCAGCAACGACGAGGAAGCCCTGGGCCACTTCGAGACAGGGCACTACTTCGCCGTACACGTAGGTGACAATGAAACGGTAGGCGCGGTTATTAGCTGCGGGGAAGTATCCTAGGGCGGCACCACTTCTCGCGATTGATGCTGTGGAGTAGCGCGGCTCTGGCCTAGCGACCCAGCGCCTGTCGCGCGCACTAACGGCAAGAGCAGAACGCCTCGATGCATTCGAGGCGTTCTGTCATTTGTCCTTGCGGATGGTGAACGTCCCTCGTACGGGCCCCGGCCGATCTCGCTATAGTAGGATCAGGCTCGCTGGGTAGAGCGTCGCCCCGGGCGAAGGCATGACGAGGAGTTCTCAACCATGATCAGTTCGATCGAGGCGTTCCTCAGATATTTCGACACGGTCAATCGTCGCGCGCTCCGGGACATTGAGGCGTTGCCGCCTGAGGCGGACGGCTGGACGCCCCCCCAGGGCGAAGGCGAGCAGGCGTGGAGCATCAACCAGATCGTCGGCCACATAGCCGGCTCGCGGCTCTACTTCGCCAGCGCCTATCGCGGCGAGGGCTGGATCAGCCCGCCGCCGCCGGATGTCAGCTCGCGCCCGCGCTGGCTGCCGGCCATCGCCGGCAGCGCCCAGCAGTTGCACAGCCTGCTTGACGGCACACCGGACGAATGGCTCGATCGGAAGGTGCAGATGATCGATACGGAGGGGCGCCTCTCTGGCTGGCGCATCCTCCTGCTGATGGTGGAGCACGACATCTACCATCGGAGCCAGATCGATGCGTACGCGGGCCTCAACGGCTGGGACGTGCCCGACATCTACGGGCGAAGCGCCGAGCAGGTCCTTGCCCGCCAGGATGCCCAGCGCTCCGCACACCAGCCCTGACACACTTGATTCCATAGCTGCCTGACTGTAACGAAACGGCCCCTTCCGCGTTCGTGTCTGAATACGAGGAGGTGGTCGTCATGAATGACGATGTTCGCTGCCCTCGCTGCGGACAAGGGGCGGAACGGGAGGCTGGATGCCGGCATCTGCGCTGGACGCCGGATCGAGGCGGTCCAGTCGAGTTTACGAAGTACGTGCTCGAAACGAGTCCCTACACAGAAGGGCGAGGCTTCCACGCCGGCAGCATACCCTCAGCGTGGTGGGAGCAACGGCGGGACTGGCTACTCGAGCGCGTTCTCACCCGGCTGGAAGTCGTCGATGGCTACTGCTTCGGTGACCCGGTCGACCTCGATCTCCTCTCCCTGGACGTGTGGCACCTGTTCGCTCCTGAGCCGGATCGCCGCCTGCCTACAGCTCGGGCGTAGAAGACAAGGCGCCTAGCTGGCCGGCGCGCGCAAACGCTCGCTCTCCAGCGAGCTAGGTAGAACTGAAGCCTCGGGAGACTAGATCTAGCGGGCGCCGGCTACGTTGCCCGCTGGGCCGTCGCGGCAGCGCCGTCCGAAGGCGCGCTGTCCTCGATGTAGAAATGCAGGGCTCGCGCCAGGCGGTCGCGCTGGTCGGTGACCGTCGCCTTCGCCAGGCGCTCCAGGTACTCCTCGACCTGCCTGCGGCGCAGCGCCGCGAGCTTCGCAGTCCCCACCCGAGTGTCGTCATCCAGCAGGAGGATCAGGGCTTCGTTGAACGGCACGTTGCGGCGCATCTCAGCGCCCTCCATCCCCTCGGCTCGAGCCAGCCACGCTCGCACCTGGTTGCGCTTCTGCGGCTGGCGCGTCAGAAAGTAGCGCAGGTGCTCCAAGCCGTAGGCGAGGTGGCGCTCCAGGTCTCGGCTGACGAGGCGGAACATCTCACGATCGGCGTCGCTGCGGGCCAGGACATCGCCGTAGCGCTGGAGGATGGTGAGCGTGAAGCTGGTGCGCACCACGTTCAGGTCCACCACCAGCTCCGAGAACTTCAGG
>JADFNZ010000082.1 GCA_022563135.1 Chloroflexota bacterium
CCGGCGATGCCGGCACCGCGCACGGTGTGGGCGGCATGGTCACGAAGCTCCAGGCGGCCAAGCTCGCGACGGGCGGGGGCGCCGCGGTCGTCATCGCCAGCGGACATGAGCCGCACGTCCTAGAGCGCCTCGCCCGGGGCGAGCGGCTGGGCACGCTCTTCCCGCCGACGAGCGATCGGATGGAGAGCCGCAAGCGCTGGATGCGCGCCGGCCTGGCCGCCCGCGGCAAGATCATCGTCGATGCCGGCGCGGCGAAGGCGCTCACGTCGCACGGAAAAAGCCTGCTACCCGCGGGCGTGCGCGATGTCTCCGGCCGCTTCGAGCGGGGCGACACCGTCTCGATCTACGACGAGCGCGGCGAGCGCATCGCCATCGGCATTAGCAACTACGGACGCGAGGAGGCCGCCGCGATCCGGGGCGTCCGTTCAGACCGCATCGCCAATGTGCTGGGCCATGAGTACGGTGCAGAGGTGGTGCACCGGAACAACCTGGTGCTGCTATGATGCGCTGGCTGAAACGCTACCTGGAGAGCGATGATCCGATCGTTAAGGTCGTCGGCGCCATCAGCGAGCAAGAGGCCGGGATGTGGCGCGAGCTGCTGGAGAACAACGGCATTCCCGCGATGAGCAAGAACATGAGCGGCCTCTCCGTCACCGGGCACGTCGGGCCGATGGCGATCGACTTCGACCTCTTCGTCAAGCGGAGCGACCTCGAACGAGCCCGCGAGATACTCGAATCGCTTCAGGAGCCATACGATGGAGACCGCAATGGCCGCGAGGAAGAGCACACCTAACTCCGCTCGCGCACAGCGATGGTGATGCGCTGGCTACGGCGGTTCTTCTATAGCGACGACCCTGTCGTGCGGCTGGTGGGCGGCTTGAGCGAGCCGGAGGCGGGGATGGTGCAGGAGGCGCTCCAGCGGGAAGGTGTAGCGGCGATGTCGAAGAACATGGACGCGCTCCGCGGCGCGTACGGAGGAGCGAGCACCATCGCCAGCAACAGCCACGACCTGTTCGTCAAGCGGAGCGACCTCGAACGGGCTGGCGAAATCGCCGAGGCGCTGCTGCCGCCGCAGAAGCGCCCCTACCGCCCGGAGGACCCTTCGACAAGCTGAGGATGACAGAGAGCGAACGTCACTATGAGCCCTTCGCTGTCGCTCAGGATAGACTCCGCGAAGAACCTCGCCTTCTTGTTCGTCGATTCGCCGTCTGCTATCTTCTGGTCGCTGCCAGTGCGAAGGCCGCAAGGGTCTGAAGACCCTCGCCTACGAACTCAGGCAGGACGAACAGCAACGAGCGAGGGAGGAGCGAGTACGTGGCCGTCGATACGAAGAAGACGGAGGCGCCGCGCGGCGGTGAGTCTGAGGTCTATACCTTCGTCACCGTCTGCCGCTCCGACGAGCTACCGGAGGGCGAGGTGCGCCAGCTCAAGGCGCGCGGCAAGGAGATCGCCGTCGGCCGCCTGGTAGGAGGGCAGCTCTTCGCGGTGGGCGGCCGCTGCAGCCACCTGCGCGCGCGGCTGGGCAAGGGCAGCCTGGACGGCACCATCCTCTCGTGCCCTTGGCACGGCTCGCAGTTCGACGTGACGGACGGCTGCGTGGCCAAATGGGTGCAGAAACCCGGCTGGCTAAAGCTGATGAACGACGCCGCCGTCCCCGCCTTCATGAAGGGCGGCATCCCCACCTACGACGTGAAGGAAGAGGACGGCAACGTCCTCGTCGCGGTGGACTAAGAACGCTGCGCGAGTAGCCGGCAAGCAGAGGTGCGCCACCACCTCTCTACATCTATCGATTTTCGATCTACCTGCACTACTGCCATGGCCCTGGACTATCCTACCAAGCCGCCGGCGACACGAGAGCGCCCTACGCGCGAAGTCCTACACGGCCAAGTCAGCATCGATCCATACCGCTGGCTGGAGGACGGGGGCGCCGCCGACGTAGCCACCTGGACGGTAGAGCAGAACGCATACGCGCGGGCGATGCTCGCACGGCCCGGGCGCGAAGCTGTTTCTCGCCGCCTAGCGCAAGTGCTCGAGCTGGGGGTCGTCGGCGCGCCGGTCGAGCGGGGCGGGCGGTACTTCCACAGGCGGCGCGCGGGGTCAGAGAACCAGCCAATCCTGTACGTGCGCGAGGGTCTGGCGGGCCCGGACCGTATCCTGTTCGACCCGAACGCAAGGAGTTCGACGGGCATCGTTGCGCTCGACTGGTGGTACCCATCAAGCGATGGCCGCTTCGTGGCCTTCGGCCTCTCCGAACGCGACGACGAGAACAGCACGCTGCATGTTATCGACGTGAAGACGAGCGAGCTGCTGTCCGACACGATCTCGCATACCCGGTTTTGCACTCTTGAATGGCAGCAGGATGGCGAGGGTTTCTACTACACGCGCTACCCTGCCCCTGGAACCGTTCCCGCAGGAGAGGAGCACTACCACCTCCATGTCTTCTACCACCGCCTGGGTGCGGATCCGGAGAACGACCTGAAGATCTTCGGCGAAGGGCGCGATATGACCGAGCTGCCAGTCGTGCACCTCTCGCCGAACGGCCGGTGGCTCGTCGTCTTCGCCCGCCTGGGTTGGGACCGCGTCGAGGTGTACGTCCGCGACTTAGAGGAACCGGCCGGAACGCTCCGCCCGCTGACGACAGGCGTCGACGCACTCTTCGAGGGCAAGGTGGCGGGTGACACCTTATACGTCTACACGACCTGGCAGGCGCCACGCGGCCGGTTGATCGCAATCGATCTACGAGCCCCGAATCGCGACGAATGGCGCGAGATCGTCGCTGAACGCCCGGACGTCACGTTGCAGCCCTATCCTTTCTGCCTCGCGCAAGATCAGTTGGTGCTCCATGAGACGAAGGACGCGGTCTCGCGCGTGGCGGTCTATGCGCTCGATGGAATGCCTAGGCCGTCGCCCAGTCTACCTAGCCTTGGCTCCGTAGCCGCCATCGAAGGCCATTCGAACTCGGACGAAGTCTTTATCGCGTATGAATCATTCACCACACCGACGACCGTGTTTCGCTGCCATGTTCCAACAGCAGAGCTGACCGTTTGGGCTGCTATTGACCCTCCAGCGAACTTGGACTCGGTGGAAGCGCGGCAAGTCTTCTACCGCTCAAAGGACGGGACCCGGATTCCGATGTTCATCATTGAGCGCAAGGGTGTCCAGCATGACGGCGAGACGCCTACGCTCCTCACTGGTTACGGTGGCTTCAACGCTGGCATGATGCCCTTCTTTGCACCTCGCATCCTACCCTGGATCGAAGAGGGGGGCATCTTCGCGGTTTCGTGCCTTCGCGGTGGCAACGAGTACGGCGAGGAGTGGCACCGCGCCGGCATGCTAGACAAGAAGCAGAACGTGTTTGACGACTTCATCGCGGCGGCGGAGTTCCTTTTCCATGAGGGCTACACGCGGCCGGAGCGCCTCGCGATTTCAGGCACGAGCAACGGGGGTCTCCTTGTCGGCGCGGCTCTCACACAGCGGCCGGAGCTGTTTCAAGCTGTTGTCTGTCGCGGGCCCTTGCTCGATATGCTGCGCTACCACAACTTCCAAATCGCTAAGCTCTGGGTGTCGGAGTATGGTTCGGCGGATGATGCAGAGCAGATGGACTACCTATGGGCGTATTCGCCATACCACAACGTAGCGCGCGACGCTCGATATCCCGCGGTGCTATTCATGACCGGCGAATGTGACAGCCGTGTCGATCCTATGCACGCTCGCAAGATGGCGGCCCTGCTACAGAACTCCGGCACTCAAGCCCCTGTGCTCCTGCTGGTTCAGCCGGAGACCGGTCACGGAGCGGGGAAGCCGCTCGTCAAAGAGCTGGGCGAACAGACCGACATCTGGACATTCCTCGGTTGGCAGCTCGGCGTAAACTGGGAAGCAAGCGAAGGTGGAGGGAGTTAGCCCATGCTCGGCTCGCTCGCTGACCTGCCCCGCCTGCGCGACGCGCGCCGGCGTCGCGCCTCGTCCTACGACACGTCCGGCGGCAACACAGACGCCTGGCTTCTGCAGCCGGGCGAGACGCGCAATCTGGCGACCATCGACGGGCCGGGCGCGGTGCGCCACATCTGGATCACGCTCGCCTCGCGCGAGGAGGCGTACCCGCGTCGGAGCGTGCTGCGCATGTACTGGGACGGCGCCCAGACGCCGTGCGTGGAGGCGCCAACGGGCGACTTCTTCGGCATCGGCCACGGGCTGATCAAGGAGTACTGGTCGCTGCCGTTCACCATGAGCCCGCAGGACGGGCGCGGCTTCAACTGCTTCCTGCCCATGCCCTTCGCGAAAGGCGCGAGGATCGACATCACGAACGAGGGCGAGCGCCGCCTGGTCGTCTTCTTCTACATCGACTATGAGGAGTACGACGAACCGCCGCAGCACGTTGGCTACTTCCACGCCCAGTGGCGGCGCCAGAACCCCACCGACGGCTGGGGCGAGGACGCGCGCCGCTTCGCGGAGGACGCGGACTACCGCGCGGAGGTCTGGGCGACGCCGAACACGGACGGCGCGGGCAACTACGTGATCCTGGAGGCCCAGGGACGCGGCCATTACATCGGCTGCAACCTGCACATCGACTGCTTCCGCCGGCAGAAGAACGACTGGTACGGCGAGGGCGACGACATGATCTTCATCGACGGGGACACATCGCCGACGCTGCACGGCACCGGCACGGAGGACTACTTCAACACCGCCTGGAGCCCGCGGCAGGAGTTCTGCACGCCCTACCACGGCCTGCCGCTGACGTCGGGCACGGAGGAGTGGCCGTACAAGGGCAAGCACTCCATGTACCGCTTCCACATCGAGGACCCGGTGCACTTCCGCGAGTCGATCCGCGTGACGATCGAGCACGGCCACGCCAACAACCTCTCGAACGACTACGCATCGACCGCGTACTGGTACCAGACGGAGCCGCACGCGGCGTTTCCGCCGCTCCCGCCGGTCGCGGAGCGGCTGCCTCGGGAGTAGGCGCCGCGGATCGGCGGATGACGAAGTGAAGATCGCGCTCATCGGCGATGTCCACGGCCGGGTCTACCACGCTCTGGCCGCCGTCCTTGAGCTGCAGGCCAGGCTCCAGCGCCAGTTCGACGTAGTCATCCAGGTCGGCGACCTGGGCGCCTTTCCGGACCCGGACCGTATGGACATTTGGACGAAGCGCTGGGCGAAAGAGGACCCCTCGGAGCTGCACTTCAGCCACCTGCTCGGCGCGAAAGGGGCGCTGGCGCAAGACCTTAGCGCTGCGCGGGCGCGGCTCTCCGGCCCGATCTACTTCATCCGCGGCAACCACGAGGACATGGAGTGGCTCGCCAGCTTGCAGGAGGCGAACTCAGCAGACACGATCCCCGTCGACCCTGTCGATCTCTATCATCACGTCCGCGACGGAGCGGTGATCGACTTCGGCGGCTTCCGCGTCGCGTTTCTCGGCGGCGTGGAGTACGGCGCCGAGGAGCACACGCGCATCGACCCGGATGCGGTTGATCGCATCACGGGGGCCGGAAGCTTCGACCTCCTGATAACGCACGACGCTCCGTATGGCGTCGGCGTGGGCTACTACGGCGATACGCAGGGTTCCAAAGTTCTGACGAAGCTGATCGAGCGCCTGCAGCCTCGCCACCACGTCGGTGGCCACTACCACAACATGATCGGCCCGAACCGCTACGGCGACACGACCTACTACTGCGTTGCTTCGCTATTCCCCGGCCGGCAGGACGCGAAACCGCTGCTGGATGGCTGCCTGGCTGTGCTGGACACCGAATCGGGCTCTTTCGAGTTCGTGACAGGGGCCTGGCTACGGGACTTCAGCGCGGGCTTCGACTTCGAAGCGCACTTCGCGTCGCTGGCGAACGCCAACTCCCAGCGCTGGCAGGCAGGCGCGGGTTCGGCGAGCTAGCTCTGGGCTTCTACCTCTGAGCGATCGGCCCAGCTCTCGCTGAGCTTCTCCGCAGCTTCGCGTCGCTCGTCCGCGCTGAGATCCGCCTCGGCGAGGCCGGAAGGATTGCGCCGCGCACGACGGCGGCGTCGAGCCAACAGCGCCAGCGAACCCGCCGCGAGGGCACCGCTCATCAGGAATGCAAAACCACCTCTTGCCATGACTAACTCGCCTCCACTGGCTCTTTCGCGAGCCACTCCTCGCGCCGCCGCCGGTGGGCGACGTCGCGCTCCTTGAACTCCGGCAGCAGCTCGCTGGCGAACAGCCGCAGCGAGCTCATGATGTCCTCGTGCTTCGTGGCGCCGGCCTGGGCGACGAAGATGATCTGGTCGATGCCAGCCTCTTCGTAGGCGAGCAGCCGCTCGCGGATCGTCCTGGGCGAACCGATGCAGCCGCCGGTGGTCCCGCTCGTGGCGGAGACCTGCGTCGCCGCGTTGAAGGCGTTCATCAGGTCGGTGTTGCCGGGGTCGTGCTCGCCGCCGGCGTAGTAGTGACCGAGGGCGTAGCTGAAGAAGCGCATGCCCGGCACGCCCTTGGCGACGGCCTCTTCGTCCTTCGGGCAGCACATGAAGCCGGAGACGATAGCGAACTGGGCATTAATCGCATCGCCTAGCGGCTCGCACTCCTCGCGGACGATGCGATAGTACTCCTCGCGGCGCTTGCCCGTCTCCTCCGGCCCCGCGAAGTCGAAGCCGAGCGCGCCCAGCCCCATGCGAGCGGCCGTGAAGACCGTCTGCGGGTTGGAACAGGCGACCCAGAGGGGCGGATGCGGCTTCTGCACTGGCTTCGGGATCACGTTGCGCTTGGGGAAGTCGATGTACTTGCCGTGGAACTCGAACGGCTCGTCGCGGAACATGCCGATGGTGGCGCGCAGCGACTCCTCCCACATCGCCTTCTTCTCCTCGCGGGAGACGCCGAAGCCTGCCAGCTCCATCTCCGAGGACGACTCGCCCGTGCCGAAGTCGAGCCGGCCGTCCGAGACGATATCGAGCGTGGCGATGCGCTCCGCGATGCGCGCGGGGTGGTTGTAGTTGGGGGGCATGAGGACGATGCCATGGCCGAGCCGGATGCGTGTGGTGTTGCGCGCCGCGGCCGCGAGCACGATCTCCGGCAAGATTCACAGAGCGGCGCTACGAGCGGGCGTTGACCTCAGCGCGCATTCCCTCCGGCATCACTTCGTCGAAAATCTATTCGCGCAAGGCGTAGATGCACGCACCGTCCAGGCGCTGGCGCGCCACAGCTCGTTACAGGTGACCTCCAGGTACGCTGGCGTGCGGGACGGTGTTATGGCGGAGGCGGTGGAGAAACTGGAGCGAATCGCGGTCCGCGGACCTCAGCCCGTCAACGAACAGGCCACACCCGATATCTCGGCCAGCCCACTGGTGCGGGCCATGCTGGAAGATCTGGTGAGATTTCTGCGGGATCAGGACGGCGTCTGGTTCGCCTCCCATCAGGAAATTGCCCGTTTTGTGGCTCCAAAATGAGTGGCGGGTTCCCCGAACTCTGCAAATTTCGTATACTTAAGTCATATTCCTTAGATCGATGTAAGGCCACTAAACCTGCTGGAGTCAACGTGCCTGACATACTCTCCCAGGATGAAATCGACGCTCTGTTGAGCGCCACCGGCGACGAATCGTCCGATGGGGCGTCCGGCGGAAGCAGCATACAGTCGTCGCGACCGACGGATTCCCGTCCGATCGTAACCTACGACTTCAAGCATCCCTCGCAGGTGTCGAAGGAGCAGCTCCGGACGCTGGAAAACCTGCACTCGAACCTCGCCCGAACAATGGCGTCTTCGTTTTCGGCCCTGCAGCGGTCGGT